>NZ_CAKZPW010000184.1:0-3009 GCF_937139385.1 uncultured Maritalea sp.
GCGTGCAAATTTTGCGGCATATGGGGAATACAACTATTCCAACATTGGCTCAGCCCTTGCCGCTTACGCGTTGGAAAAAGCAACGGGCACGCCATTTGACGCACAAGTCCGATCCCAAATTCTTACGCCATTGGGTATGGATCATACCTTTTGGCACCTCAGCGACTATCAAGCTGGTGGGCTCGCTCGGCCCTATTATGATGTGCCTTTGGACGGTTTTGCGCCCAACGCATTCTACAGCCTCGCCTCATGGCCAGATGGAGGATTGCGCTCATCGATTACCGATCTTTCCAAATTCATGGCCATGTTGATGAATGAGGGTGAGTTGAATGGCAATCGCATTATCTCCAAAGAAGGGTTTCAGCCGCTTTACGCGGACTTGTTGGCGGGTGACCAAAAAGGCTATGGGCTATTCTTCGAAAAATTCCGCCTCAAAGGCCCCTTACCTGAACGTACAACATTTTGGGGACACACAGGTGGCGACCCCGGTGCGGTGAGTTTTGCGGTTTTCAACAAGGACATGCAGCGGGGCGTGATCTTGTTGATGAACGCAGAACCGGATGACGAGGCGATCAATCAGTTCTTCGCTTTTACCTTCAACCTATTTTCGCTTGAGCAAGACTTAAGGTCGACCCCTTCCACTTGCGAGTAGTTATTGCACCCATTGATCGGCCAAGTTAGGTTTTACACTGGAGGTGTTGCATGGCTTGGTCGATCAAAATTCTCTCACATGAAAACGTAGGTTTGCTCGAGCATGTGGCTGAAGATGTTTTCGATTATGAAATTTGTGGCGAATATGTTGCCGCTTATCTAAAACAACCCAACCACCAATTGATTGTTGCTCTGAGTGACGATCAGGTGGTCGGCCAAATCCGCGCTATGGTGCATTTTCAGCCTGATGAGGCGCCGACGCTTTATATCGATAATTTAGGCGTTGCCATTAATTACCAGCGCCTTGGCATAGCAACTGCGTTGTTCGAGCAGATTGTGCAATGGGGAAAGTCACTAGGGTGCACAACCTATTGGGTGGCAACCGAATGCGACAATGATGAAGGCAATCATTTTTACAAAGCGCTCGGGTTAGCGCCAGAAAAAATGTATTATTATGAGGGGGAAACCTAAGCCAACTGCTATTTTTTGAAAAGCTTGCGCAGGCCGAATATGGCCAGAAAAACGATGCCGCCAGCCGCAAAAATGAAGGTTAGGGGCAAGAACAAGCTTTCTTGCAGCACACCATTTTCATCGATACCGCCATAAAAGGTGCTTTCTGCAAAGATACATATTGCGGCAAGACCAAAGAGTATGAAGCTGGTGAGTAAAAGCGGATGTCGCATTGGGTTTCCAATTGGGGTGAGACACAAAGTTGAATTACTCGATAGCGGGCCAATTAGACAAAACGACGTCGTTAATTAGGCAAGTTTGAGGCAACTATGAAACAGCCTTGGCAATTTCGCGCATGTGCCGCATGTCTGCGCCACAACAACCGCCGAAAATGTGCATATGCGGATAGGTGTTTTTGATCAGCCCGAGATATGTGCCAAGTTCTTTGGGATCTCCGTCATCCAATTCAGTCGCATTGTCCAATTCAGCATGCGAACAGCGTGATGCATTGACCACCACGCCAGCCAACCGCTCAATCCAAGGCCCATCATTTAGGTTGGGCAAAAAATGCTCAGGGTGTGCACAATTTATCAGGAAATACTCAGCGTATTGATCCGTCGCTGCATCTACTGCATCCAGGGCTTCACCCAAAGGCATGCCGGTGGGCAATAGGCCGTCGGTTTCCACTGTGAATGAAATCGCGACAGGCAATTTGCTATGCTCTGCGGCACGAACGATGCCGATGGCTTCTTCTGGATAGGAAATGGTGAAGGCGCTCACAATGTCCGGCTTTGCTTTGGCCAAATGCGCCATTTGTACGCTGTGATAAAGCTGCGCTTCTTCATCGTCCATATGGTGGTCTGGCTTATATCCGTCCATATGGTGGTCTGGCTTATATCCGTCCCCACGCGGCCCGACCTGTGCGCTCAACACAATTGGCACGTCGCCCACATTATCGCTCAACTCGCGGATGAATTGAATGGCATCGATATTGATCTGCTCAAGCCGGTTCGGCCCATAACCAAGTTTTGCCGCCCGATCCCGATTGGCGACCCAGGTGGCACTTTCAAACATCACTCCGCAGCCCATTTCTCGCGCCAATGTCACCTGCGCCATATAGGACTTTTTAAGTAGTGAGCGACCCTCTTCTGTTTCAAGCAACGGAAAAGTGGCAAAGCCGGGCAGCTCGATCCCTTGATTGAAAATCAGGTCGGTTTCAATGCCTGTGTAGCAAAGGAAGGGGCGATTGAGTTTTTCAGGGATGGGCAAGGAGCCGTCTCACGATTTTTGTCCACAATGCCATATCTAACTACCCTCGTCATGTTCGGACTTGATCCGAGCAACCATGATGCGACTCAATTATCGTGCAGCCCCTCGGGTCAGGCCCGAGGGTGACGGGAAAAGTAACGGGCTATTCCCCCATTACGAACCTATTAGGTACTATCAAATCATATTGTGGATAGTTTAGCTTTAAAAACCTTAGCCAGCCGGCCAGCACAGCGGCACTATCTCCGAGAAATTTGAATACGTCGCCGTTTTTTGTTGTAATCAAAACCTCTGGCAACCCACCATATTTTCCAACACCAAAAACGCCAGAGCCATAAGCGGTTGCGCAACACAGAACATCTTTGTCCGATAGAAGTTCATTCCGGTCATCGTCCAAAACTCCGTGTCGGTGCGCATTTGCGATTGACCATATCCGATAGATCACACCTTCGCGAATAGCGCGTGGCTCACGATAGTAACAAAACTCAGAAACGCGTTTCAGCACTTCTTTTCGAGACACCGATTGTTCTTTGCAATACCGATCAGCCAATCCGTCAATCGCTACACACAGAACGAAAGCTTTCCGAACTGCAGTTTTCGACTGAGTCCAAGCCGGATCGAAAGTGCCACACTCATCATTGT
>NZ_CAKZPW010000185.1:0-4304 GCF_937139385.1 uncultured Maritalea sp.
TTTTCGAATGGTCCGTGAACGTGTAGCACCAAGATTTTCGGCTGCCTCTTCCAATGCAATGCTGACTTGCTGAAGCGCTGCCATGCAGGCTCGCAATGCGTAAGGCAACCGCCGGATCATTAGCGCAACAACGATAATCACCCACCAACTCGCAAGAGGCTTATCAACAAACGGAACATTAAAGTCGTTAAAGGTCCTCAAATAGCCGATGCCAAGCACAACGCCGGGAACAGCGAGCGCCGCTGTCGCCATATAGTCCAACCACTTGCGACCCACAATTTTGGTTCGCAGCACGATATAGGCAATTGCGGTCGCAAGCACGATGTCCAAAAAGGCCGCAGCGCCTGCATAAACCAACGTGTTTTTGATGTACGCGCCGGATTGGCCAAACATTGTATTGAAGTTCTCAAGCGTATATCCATCTGGCAAGGGGCTGTAAGACCAAATGGTCCCAAATGCCAACAAACCAAGTGCGATATGCGGCGACAAAACAAGCAATAGAATTGCGATTACGATTGCGTAGGCAACAACATTTTCGCGCGTCGATAGTTTTCGCCGACTTAGTCCACCACCACCTTTTTGAGTGGTCGCATAGTCTTTGCCACGCATTAGCAAAAAGCTTGCCCACAATGAAAACACAGAAAATGCCACAAGGATAAATGAGATCACATACCCCATTGGATCGGAAATCCCAATGGATGAAATGCGCAAGTACGCTTGGGGGGCGAGCATATTATTGACGTTCAATAGGAGGGGTGTACCAAGATCATCAAACACTTTGATGAACACCAATGAAGCCCCTGCAAGATACCCTGGTGCCGCCAAAGGAAATACCACTCGTCTAAACAGGCGTAATCCATGCGCTCCAAGGTTCTGCGCGCTTTCTTCCATTGATCGGTCAATATTGCGCAAGCTTGCAGAAAGATTGATCAGAATGAATGGAAAATAGTGCACACTTTGGACCAAAATGACGCCATTCAAACCCTCCATAAAGGGAATGTTGATGCCGTAGTTGGATAGCAGCAAATTGAACGATCCGTTGCGACCAAACAGCAACTGCATTGCGATTGCGCCAACAAAAGGCGGCATGATCAACGGTATAAAACCAAGACTCTGAATAACCATGGCGCCACTAAACTCAAAGCGTGACGTTATGTAGGCTAGCGGCAGAGCAAAAACACTCGCCAGCACAACCGACATCGCGGAAACATAGAACGAGTTGAAAAACGACTCTCGAAAGAGTGCCGACGAAAAGAAATCGCCAAAATTTTGAAGTGTTATTGCACCTGAATTGGGATCAAGGAATGCAACATAGATAACCTTGGCAACCGGCAAGATGAGAAAGCCAAAGAGCAGAGTGGCGATAAAGATGGCAGCAAGGGCGGTCCCCGATAAAGATGGGAACAAACGATCCGTGAGGGATCGCTTTGTGCGCGGCTCTTGGCCGGCACGTAAAGATGACGTATCCATGATGGGTCCTTTGACAGACAGAATGTGCTGACGCAGTTTGCGTCAGCACACCCTCGGAGGGAGGAAGCTACAAAAGGCTAGCAGCTTCATTTGCGAGCTCTGTGGCGCGTTTGTAGTTTGCCACTACCATTGCATCCCACTGTTGCTCGATTTCTGCCTGACGACCTTCAATAACGTCGGTCGCTGCTTTACGCTTTTTCTTAAAGATCGCCGAAAAATCAGGATCCAAAGACTTTGCTTCGTCAATTGGCATTTCAGCGATCAATGCACGTGCTTCAGCAATCAAGGCTCTTGCTTGTGCATTGTCTTTGTCGCCAAGCTTTTCTTCAGCCAACTGCACGGCCCGCACAGCAGCGCGCAAATCGTCCAATCTATAGGTAATCATCACGTCAAAGAGCGAATTGACCACATTGTAACGGTCCCCAGACTTGTTCACGTCAAAACTCACAGAAGCTTTGATTGAACCGTCAAATGGATTGGGGAAACCTTCTGGCGCATTAAAATATGCGTCTGCGTTTACAGGTAGACGGCGAATTTCAGGCAGCATCAAAAGCTCTTGCCCTTCAACAGACAAAAGATATGAAATGAACGCTTTCGCTGCATCCTCGTTTGGCGCATTGGCAATAACGCCAACGTTTGCTGGAACGATCGCAGTTGTTTCCGGGTAGATAAAATCAACTGGAAAACCAGATGCTCGAGAGGCAAGCCCGAAGAAATCAATAACAATACCCAAGCCAAATTGGCCAGAGTTCACACCATCGGGAACACCAAAACTACGTTCTGTAACGTTGGAGAAGTTACCCGCAATGAACTTCCACTTGGACCATCCTTCTTCCCATCCATCCCCTTGTATAAGGGTTTCAACTGTTAGATGAGTTGTGCCAGAACGAGATGGGGCAGACATGCCCACATGTCCATAGTACTCAGCCTTTTGCAGATCATCCCATTGTTGTGCAGGTTGCAAATTCTTGGCAGCCAAATACCGTTCGTTGTACATTATGCCGTAGCCTGCAGCAGCAAAACCGTTGTAAAAACCATCTGGGTCGTTAATGGGATAACCACCAACATCAGATGGAATTTTTGCGTTTGACACACCAGATTTGATCAGCAAATTATCGCCTTTGAGCACTTCAAACGCATCAGGTGCGGATGCCCAAAAGATGTCGCTGGTGTTTGACGTTGCGGTTTCCTGAATGTACTTCACAGAAGAAGAAGTCGACTTGTTGATCACCTCAACATCGATGTCAGGATACATGGCCTCAAAGCCATTCTCGAATGGAGTGGTTAGAGTCTTTGGAAAAGATGTCACTACAACTAGCTTCTCACCTGCCATCGCAACAGAACTTGCAATGGTTGTGAGCGCCACGCTCGCCAATAAGACTTTGCGCAGTATATTCATTTAATTTCCTCCCAATTAATGTCGCGTAAGCGATTGCGCCTACAGCCTATTAATTGCAAAGGGTGTGCCAACTCAGCCAAAACGGCTAAACATTTGAACTATAAAGAATTTTTAATCGCAAAAGAACATCGAAAAGTCTGAGCTATTTCAAATATCGACGCAAATGTGTCAATTTTGACCCAAACTAATCTGATAGAAACTGCTTTGAAATGCCGTGTTTTTTCATGCGTAAGTAGAGTTTCTTACGCGGGATACACAAGAGCGAGGCCGCCTCCCCAATGACACCGTCTGACTGATTTAGCGCATCTTGAATTCGTTGTTTCTCAAAACTTGCTAACGCGGCATCCAGACCCTGCTCGGGTGAACCATCGCGTCCGGTCGGCCTTTCGATAAAATCGAACGGCAGTCCGATTACAAAGCGCTCGGCCGCATTCTTAAGTTCACGAATATTGCCCGGCCAATTGTGCAGTTTGATCAAACGCCGTGTTTTTTCGTCAAGATCGGGAACTGGCCGATCATGCGTCACCGCCGCCACTTCTGCAAATCGAGAAAACAGCATTTCAATGTCCTGCTTGCGCTCAGCCAAATCAGGTAAATCCAATGCAGCAACATTTAAGCGATACATTAAATCCGAGCGCAAACGATTTTCATCCACGAGTTCGCTCAGTTCACCTTTGATCGCAGCAACAACTCTGAAATCCAATTTAATCACTTGCGAGCTACCAAGACGCGTCACCTCTCGCGTTTCCAACACCCGCAGCAGCAATGCCTGAAATGCAATGGGCATCGATTCCACTTCATCCAAAAACAATGTGCCACCATCGGCGACTTCAAAGTATCCCTTGTGGCTCCCCTCAGCTCCGGTGAATGCACCGCGCTCATGGCCAAAAAATGCACTATCAATCAAACTCGCCGGCAACGCTCCGCAATTGACCGCAACGAAGGGACCATCTTTGCGCGGGGAATGCTCGTGCAAACATCTGGCAACGAGGTCTTTTCCCGTGCCCGTTTCACCTTTGATTATCAGATCAACATGAAGCGACGCCAGCACAGAAACCTGCTGACGCAACTGCTGGGCCTGTTTCGAAGTACCAATTATTTTCGCTTCAAGATCGCCGGTCGATAAAAGGGACTTGAAGCGTTCATTCTGCAAATGCAGATTTCGTTTTTCCAA
Source organism: uncultured Maritalea sp. (assembly GCF_937139385.1). Lineage (NCBI taxonomy): Bacteria > Pseudomonadati > Pseudomonadota > Alphaproteobacteria > Hyphomicrobiales > Devosiaceae > Maritalea > uncultured Maritalea sp. Next base: position 4,044 of record NZ_CAKZPW010000185.1, read on the forward strand.
AGCTCGCCCCACAACAGCATGCAGCTGATCGGGATCAATTGGTTTCTCCAAGAAATCGTAAGCACCCGCCTTCATGGCGGTGGTTGCTTGTGTAACCTGGCCATGTCCAGTGATCATGACAAATGGAATATCGCGATCAATCTTTTGCACCGCATCAAGCAAAGCGTGACCGTCCAAATTAGGCATACGAACATCGCTGATAATAATACCATCATGCCCTTGATTTATGTGCTCCAACGCAACAGTCGGGTCAGAAAAAGT
>NZ_CAKZPW010000186.1:0-15174 GCF_937139385.1 uncultured Maritalea sp.
CCGAACTGATGGATAAACAGGCCCACGACGACGCCCAAAACTGCTAGAATAGCTGGTCCAACAAGCATGGACAATGGCGCTTCATGGGGGGTTTTCGGCGTCGCAATGCGCACGCCCAAGAAGGGGCGAATGGCGATTGCCGCACCTGCAGCCATCATCAATGCATTGCCCACAAGTGCAGTGACCGCAAGCAGCCAGTGTTGCCACTCCATTCCTTTTGCGATCAAGTAAATCTCTTCCTTTGCGAAAAAGCCGAGTGCAACCGGAAGTCCGGCCATTGAAGCTGCGGCAAGTGCCGCGCCAAAGAAGGTGACTGGTAGAGATTTCCAAATGCCAGACACTTGAGTAATGTCTCGCGTCCCCGTTTCATGGTCAATGGAGCCCACCACCATGAACAAGCCTCCTTTGTAGAAGGAGTGCGCAACCAAGAACAACATGGCGGCCAAAATGCCCTCTTTGGAACCATTGCCTATCAACATGACAAGCATGCCAAGCGACGCCATAGTCGTATAAGCGAGCATTTGTTTCATATCTGTTTGGCGAAGTGCCAAAAGTGCGCCGGTTATCAGCGTAATACCACCAAGTATTGGCAAGGTCACCTGCCATTCAACCGTTCCACCCAAAATCGGGCTCATGCGGGCCAGCAAATAAACCCCGGCTTTTACCATTGTTGCTGAGTGCAAATAGGCTGAAACTGGAGTTGGTGCTTCCATTGCGTTTGGCAACCAGAAGTGGAATGGCACTTGAGCAGATTTTGTTGCAGCCCCAAATAAAACGAGGATAAATACAAGCAAATAAGTGGGCTGTTCGCTCATAAAACCGGGTTGTTGCAGCATTGTGCTGATGTCCAGTGTTCGCATGGTGAACGCCATCAACAACAAACCAGCAAGCAAAAGCAGTCCACCACCACCGGTTACCACAAGCGCCTGAATTGCAGCGCGACGTGAAGCTTGGCGCGAATGGTCAAACCCAATTAACAAGAATGATGTGATCGAAGTGAGTTCCCAAAACACAAACAAGGTGATGATATTGTCCGACATCACAAGGCCGAGCATTGAGCCCATGAACATGAGAATGAACGCATAGAATCGGCCAAGGTGATGATGACCGTTCAGATACCCACCCGAATAAATGACGATAAAGGCGCCGATGCCAGAAATCAGCAGGCCAAACACCAGACTGAGCCCATCAAGATAGAAGCTTAGTTGAATACCAAGGTTTGGAATCCATGGTAGTGCAAATTGGATTTTTTCGCCTTGGGCAATTAAATCCACAAAGCTGAGCAGATACAAAAAGATACTCGTTGGAATAAGCGCGAGAACCCAACCAGCGTGATTGGGCAAAAATCGCTTAACCGTCGGCGCAACAAACGCTGCAAGAAACGGCGCGATCGCAACAAGCAACATGGAGAAACTTTGCGATTGAGTTGGTATCATTGCTGCCTCTTGATCTCAGTCTTTGATATGACAAAAACCGCCAACGCAATTGCGACTTGGCGAATCATCCCACACTTAGACGCCATTTGACCCGCCCTCAGGCGTGTGGACAAGACTGAGGGCCACAAATCCGGCTAAAAACCGTGTACAATCCGCACAAGTTGGCAGATGCGTCCATCATTCAAGGTCTTTGCCCAAAATGAGCGCACCACTTTGTTCGATTTCTTTGAACCCTAGCGCTTTGTAAAAGCCAATTGCCTTCGTATTCTGCAACGCCACTCCCAGATGAACGCTAGGCGCACCAGCAGTTTTTAGGGTCTCTAGGGCCGCTGTCATCAGTTTTCGACCAATGCCAGTGCCTTGAACTTGAGGCAATAGATTAATGTGAAGGTGCGCGGGGTAACTATCTGCATAATCTGGCGCGGGCTGGCGCATGGCTTTAATTATCGCCAAGGCATTTTTGTCCTGCGCCGTTCGTGGCTTGAAAGCAAACAGTTTGCGTTCAACTTCTGGCCACCAATGAGCACGTGCCCAATTTTCAAAGTGACGCGTGTTTGGGGTTGATACAATAAAGCCAACCACCTCTTGGTCGTGCTCCACCACAAAGCAGTGTCGGGGCGAATGGTGCAAATAAGGCGTTGCCCAAATGAGAGCCGGGAGATCAGGGCGCGAATAGAGCGCGCTTGCATCAGTGCCGCTGTTCGCTGTCATTAAACACGCACGTGCGATGCCCGCTTCATCTTCAAGCGTTGCAGAACGCATGTGCAGAGTTCGAGATGAAGGTGTTTGCCCCAATTTTGTCGCCCTGTCGGTTCAACTGATGCCAAATGGTTGCCAATTGGCGCACATTCGTTAGTTTATGATTTTGCAGCGAATCCTACAAATTGGTTATCAAAGACCATATGTAGGTCCCAAGGTCGATAATGATCGGTCTGAAAAATCGTAAAAACCAGAGTTTGGCAGGCGCTATTGCATTTCACTGCCAAACGAAAAGGAATAGACACAATGGGCACATCCACTCCGCCAATTGCAGAAACCCGCCCGCATTTAAGCGAGAACCACGGCCATAAACGTAATGACGTCTACCATTGGCTACGCGATGAAAATTGGCAAAAGGTGATGCACGACCCTTCCGTGTTGCGCGAAGACATCCGCACCTATTTGGAAGCAGAAAACGCCCATTTTGAAGGCTTTATGGGCGCACATGAGACGCTCAAAGACACGATTTACAAAGAAATTCGCGGCCGCATAAAAGAAGATGACACAACCGTGCCGTTCAAACACGGCCCGTTCTCCTATTTTTCCCGCACCCTTGAAGGGCAGCAATATAGCCAATTGTGTCGGATTGATCGCGATGGCGGCAACGAAGTGGTGCTGATCGACAATAATGTTGAGGCAGGCGACGGCTATTTCCGCTCTGGCGGTGCTTCGCATTCCCCAAATCACAAATATCTTGCTTGGTCTTGCGACCGTAAAGGCTCAGAGTATTTCACGATTTACGTTCGTGATCTTAAAACGGGCAAAGAACTTGAAGACCAGATCGTCAATACTTCTGGTGGATCGGTGTGGGCAGCTGACAGCAAAAGCTTCTTCTACATCATTCAAGATGAAAACCACCGTCCCCACAAAGTGTTTCAGCACGTGTTGGGCGACGATGCAAAGAACGATCGCCTTGTTTACGAAGAGAAAAACCCTGGCTTTTTCCTTGGGTTGCACAAGACCAGTTCGGGCAACCTGATCTTGATCGATGCCAATGATCATGAAACTAGCGAGATCCGCTATATTGACGCGCACAATGCGAATAGCGCCCCAGTGTTGATCGCAGAACGTGTTGAGGGCCGAGAATATGGTGTCGAAGATGCGGGGGACACACTTTATATCGTCACCAACGCAGATGGTGCGATTGATTTTAAAATGGTCACCGCCCCCCTCGCCTCGCCGGGCGCTGAAAACTGGGTCGACCTGATAGAGCATCGCCCCGGTATTTTGATGCAAGGCTACTTCCTAAAAGACGGCTATTTGGTGCGCAAAGAGCAATTCAACGGATTGCCGCGCATAATTGTTCGCGACCTTTCGACTGGTGAAGAAGAAGCGATTAGCTTTGACGAAGAAGCCTATACGCTTTCAGTTGCAGGTGGCTACGAGTATGAAAGCAGCGAAATTCGCTACTATTACTCGTCACCAACCACCCCTTCGCAGGTTTTTGACTATGACTTAAAAACCAAAGAGCGCACTTTGCTTAAAACGCAAGAAATCCCATCTGGTCACGACCCTAAGGACTATGTGACACGGCGCCTGTTTGCGACGGCTCCAGATGGTGAGCAAGTACCCGTAACCATTTTGCATCGCAAAGACCTAAAACTGGATGGCAGCGCGCCATTGCTGCTTTATGGCTATGGTTCTTATGGCATGTCGATGCCTGCTGGATTTTCCGAAAACAACCTTTCGCTTGTTGATCGCGGCATGGTTTATGCCATTGCTCACATTCGCGGTGGCATGGAAAAAGGTTATGCGTGGTATACAAGCGGCAAGCGTGAAAACAAAACCAACACATTTGATGACTTCATCGCTTCAGCAAACATGTTGATTGAAAAGGGATACACTTCAAAAGGCAAGATTGCAGCCATGGGCGGCTCTGCCGGTGGCATGTTAATGGGCGCAATTGCCAACAAAGCGCCGGAGCTGTTTGGCAGCATTATCGCGTTGGTGCCCTTTGTTGATGTGCTCAACACCATGCTTGACGACACTCTGCCCCTCACCCCACCAGAATGGCCTGAGTGGGGTAACCCGATTGAATCAAAAGAAGATTACGAACGCATTGCCGCTTATTCACCTTATGACAACGTCGTTGCGCAGAACTATCCTTCCATGTTTGTGATGGCAGGCCTGACTGATCCGCGCGTTACCTATTGGGAGCCTGCGAAATGGGTTGCCAAACTGCGCGTGACCAAAACAGACGGAAATCCGCTAATCCTAAAAACCCATATGGGCGCGGGTCACGGGGGCATGTCCGGGCGGTTCGAGCGAATAAAAGAGGTTGCGATGGCATATGTTTTCGCATTGGAAACTACAAAATAGTGCGGATTTAAAAAGTAATTTCTTATCGAAGTATTGTTGTCGCGGTTCCAACGGCTTATAAAGCTATAGAACTGCGGCGATATCGCTAAAAAGCTTTACAAAAACGGAGGCACCCATGTCTTTAGAACTTCCAGATCTACCCTATGCATATGATGCATTGGCACCTTACATGTCAGCCGAAACTCTTGAGTTTCACCATGACAAGCACCACCAAGCCTATGTAACCAACGGCAATAAACTGCTTGAAGGTTCAGGTCTTGAAGGCAAATCGCTTGAAGACATCGTGCGCGAAAGCCACGGCAAAAACGCTGGTCTTTTCAACAATGCGGCCCAGCACTACAACCACCTGCACTTCTGGAATTGGATGAAAGCAGATGGCGGCGGCGCAATTCCTGGTGAATTGGAAGCCAAAATCATTGCAGACCTAGGTTCTGTTGCTGCATTCCGCGAAGCATTTCTGAATGCTGGCGCTACACAATTTGGTTCTGGTTGGGCATGGCTTGTTCTAAACAATGGCAAGCTCGAAGTCACCAAAACACCTAATGGCGAAAATCCATTGATCCACGGTCAAACCCCGCTTTTGGGTTGTGATGTTTGGGAGCACTCCTATTACATCGATTACCGCAATGCGCGCCCGAAATATCTCGAAGCGTTTTTCGATTCCATGATCAACTGGGAATATGTAGCGGAGCTGTTTGACGCAGCCAGCTAGCATTCTTAGTTGTTAGTTTTAAGCCCGCTCTTCCTTTGGTTGAGCGGGCTTTTTTGTGTTCTACCGATGCAAATCTTTAATGAGATGTTGGGGGGATCGCACTATCCAACCGCTGGAGTTTGATGATATGAATCCCACAAAAGCAAGCGTGATTTAGAGCAATTGCGACCTTGAATTCTTGTAAGGACAAGTTATGAAATTTCGTTTTCCCATCTTCATCATCGATGAAGATTTTCGATCAGACAATAACTCTGGCATGGGAATCCGTGCGATGGCACAAGCCATTGAAACTGAGGGTTTTGAGGTTGTGGGAGTTACCAGTTACGGTGATCTTTCCCAGTTCGCGCAGCAGCAATCGCGCGCCAGCGCTTTCTTGCTGTCTATTGACGATGAAGAGTTTAGCCCCGGACCGGAACTAGATCCTGTGGTTTTAAACTTGCGCAAATTCATTGAAGAAGTGCGTTGGAAGAACCCTGATGTGCCGATTTATGTTTATGGTGAAACCAAAACCAGCCGCCATTTGCCAAATGATGTTTTGCGTGAATTACACGGCTTCATTCACATGTTTGAGGACACGCCCGAATTTGTGGCACGGCACATTATTCGCGAAGCAAAGAATTACCTTGAAAGCATTCAGCCACCCTTTTTCAAGGCATTGTTGGATTATGCTGAGGACGGCTCCTACTCTTGGCACTGCCCGGGCCATTCCGGTGGGGTAGCGTTTTTGAAAAGCCCTATTGGGCAGATGTATCACCAGTTCTACGGTGAAAACATGTTGCGGGCTGATGTGTGTAATGCGGTAGAAGAATTGGGCCAATTGCTGGACCATAATGGCGCCATTGGCGCATCAGAACGAAATGCAGCCCGCATTTTTAATGCTGATCATTGCTTCTTTGTGACCAATGGGACCAGCACCAGCAATAAGATTGTTTGGCATCACACGGTTGCGCCAGGTGATGTGGTCGTGGTGGATCGCAATTGCCACAAGTCGATTTTGCACGCGATCATCATGACCGGGGCCATTCCCGTATTCTTGAAACCAACGCGAAATCACCATGGTATTATCGGCCCTATTCAACAGTCAGAGTTTGAAATTGACGCTATCAAAACCAAAATTCGCGCCAATCCGCTGCTATCGGGTGTGGACGCAGACACGGTCAAGCCACGTGTAATGACACTCACCCAGTCCACTTATGATGGGGTGCTGTATAACACAGAAACCATCAAGGATTTGCTCGACGGGTATGTGGAAAACTTGCATTTTGACGAAGCATGGCTACCGCACGCGGCGTTTCATCCCTTCTATAGCAATTTCCATGCAATGGGGTTGAACCGCTCGCGGCCAGTCAATTCTGTGACCTATGCGACGCAATCCATTCACAAGCTTTTGGCGGGCATTAGCCAAGCAAGCCACGTGCTTGTGCAGGATGCACAAGAAACCAAACTGGATCGGCCGTTGTTCAACGAAGCCTATTTGATGCACACCAGCACCAGCCCACAGTATAGCATTATCGCTAGCTGTGATGTGGCAGCAGCAATGATGGAACCTCCGGGTGGGACCGCGTTGGTAGAAGAAAGCATAGCCGAAGCTTTGGATTTCCGACGTGCCATGCGCAAAGTCGACGATGAATTTGGCGCACAGGATTGGTGGTTCCAAGTTTGGGGGCCAGACGAACTTGTGGAAGAAGGTATTGGCGACCCACAGGATTGGGTACTCAAGAGAACCGACGCCGAAGGGGTGCAAAAATCGGACGGCGAAGACTCTTGGCACGCATTTGGTGACATGGCGCGCGGCTTCAACATGCTGGACCCGATCAAAGCGACATTGCTTACGCCTGGGCTAAACTTGGATGGCCGTTTTGAAGAAACCGGCATTCCCGCCTCTATCGTAACCAAATATCTGGTTGAGCATGGTGTGGTCGTGGAAAAAACCGGGCTATATAGCTTTTTCATCATGTTCACCATCGGCATTACCAAGGGCCGATGGAATACATTGCTGACGGAGCTGCAGCAGTTCAAAGACGATTACGATAAAAACCAACCCATGTGGCGTATAATGCCTGAGTTCTGTGCAAAGCATCCGCGTTACGAGCACATGGGATTGCGGGATCTTTGTCAACACGTGCATGCTCTTTACGCAAAATATGACGTAGCCGTTTTGTCTACCGACATGTATTTGAGCGATCATACACCGGCCATGAAACCCAGCGACGCTTTTGCCCATATTGCCCAACGCACTACACAACGTGTGCCGATTGACGAATTGGAGGGCCGCATTACAACGAGTTTGGTCACGCCCTACCCGCCTGGCATTCCACTGTTGATCCCAGGTGAAGTCTTTAATGAAAAGATTGTTAGCTATCTCAAATTCAACCGCGAATTTGCACGCGAGTGCCCCGGCTTTGAAACCGACATTCATGGACTTGTGCAGCTGAGCGATGATGATGGTGTGATCAACTATTTTGCCGACTGCGTTGCGCTTTGATTCTAAGCTTCGCTAATACCACTTGTTCCGGCCTCACGCTGGGGCGAGTTTATCATGTCTAAATCAATCAATATCTAGCACGCGTTGCCTATGTCAAGCCAGGTGCCTCTGTGCAAACTGGGGAAAGTGATTTCTTTCCTTCTCACCACCACAACATCAATGTTAATGTTTCATTAACTAAAGAAGGTGATTTGGGTGCGTACATTAAAAGTAGTTGGTATTGTTGCACAAAATAGAGCTTTGAGCTCGATACTCGCCATGATGTTGCGCGATTGCCAAGATATGCGGGTGCGTGTGTTTGAAACCCACAAGGCGTTGCAAATCTATCTGCGTATTGCGCCCATCCATTTGCTGTTATGCGACTATCAGCTCAACGATATGAGCTGCCCACAGTTGGTGTCTTCGCTGAAATCCAATCCGCAAATGCATACAGAAAACATGCAAATTGTTGCTTTAACCCGCAATATTGATCGAAATATGCAGCGCGAAATTGGCATCACAGGAATCGATGAAGTCATCGTCAAGCCTATGTCTCCCGCCTACATTCGCGAACGAGTGACCGCACGTTTGGCGTTGCCGGCAAAATTTAGACGCATTCCGGTGCGCAACAACTCGCTTGCCAAGCGAGTGGACGCCTACATAGAGACTATACGTCCTGCGCAGGATACGCCCAGCAATGTGGTGCAGTTGTTTGCGCAGCGCCAACCAACCCGACATCCAGAGCACGTTTAGGAACGGTTTATTGCCGTTCTTAATACAACAATTCGGACAGTTTTTCCCAGCCCTCTTTTGCCGAGCGCGCAAAAATCAGGCGTTCGGCGGCTTTGGGGCTACCGGCTGAAACGATTTCTTCCACGAAACCGCGCAACAGCAAAAACTCATCGCGGGGCGACAAGCAAACCAGTGGGCGATAACCTGACATAACCCAAACTTTCAGATAACGTTCAAGGTCGGCAAATGCAGGCGGCATCACCCACATGTGGCCAATTTCGGCCAAACATATTTGTGTGGAGTCCTTTTCCACTTGAATGCATTCCGCCCCCACTGGCTTTGTAATGCCTTTGTGGTCAGGATCTGAATATACTTGCACCTCACCGCCTGTCGCCAAAGCGCCAGCGATCAAAGCCACCCCCACTTCACCGTTTGGTGCCGTGCAGATAATTTTTGATCCTTTGCCCGCCAAGAATTCACCACAGCTGTGCGCTTCTTCAACGTGAATCTTTTGGCTGGCTCGGCCAACAGGAGCGAGAAACCCGGCAGGCTTGCTGATAGATTCAAGCTTCGCCATTTTGTTTTTTGAACGTCTTTTGAGCAATTTAAAACCTACCGACCGCGCTTGAGACTGCCAAGAATGCCACGCACCAACTGGTTGCCCAGCTGACGTGCAACTGTTCTTGCGAAACTGTTGATTGCTTTTTCTGTTGTCGTTTGCCGCGTAGATGGGCGCTTCTTTGACCGCGACCGCCTGGTTGGCCGATCATCGCGCACGCTGTCTTCATACCCAGAGCGAGAACGGCCCATACGACCATAGTCTTCACGTTCGCGCTCTTCCCGCTCGCGCTGACGTTCTTCCTCACGCTGGCGCTGCTCTGCGCGCTCAGCGAGCACCTCAGCCGCTGATTCACGATCAATGGTCTCGTTATAAAGGTCACCCATTGGACTAAGGCGCAGAATTGCAGCGCGTTCCTTTGGGGTAATTGGTGCCATTCTGGACGATGGAGGCCGCATCATGGTGCGTCCAACCACAGAAGGCACACCCTTTTTTTCCAATGTGGAAACAAGCGCTTCGCCGACGCCCAATTGGGTGATGACTTCCTCAGTATCAAAATCTGGATTAGGACGGAATGTGTCTGCCGCCGTGCGCACAGCTTTTTGTTCGCGCGGCGTATAAGCGCGCAAAGCATGCTGCACCCGGTTGCCAAGTTGAGCCAAAACTGGATCGGGAATATCAAGCGGGTTCTGGGTCACAAAGTAAACGCCAACACCCTTTGAGCGCACCAATTTCACAACTTGCTCGACTTTATCAAGCAGAGCCTTTGGTGCATCATCAAACAACAGGTGAGCTTCGTCAAAAAAGAACACAAGATGCGGCTTTTCAGGGTTACCAACCTCGGGCAATTCCTCAAATAGCTCAGACAACAGCCACAGCAAGAATGTTGCATAAAGGCGCGGTGACTGCATCAATTCGTCGGCCGCCAGCACAGAAACGAAGCCGCGTCCGTCTTCATCCACTTTCATCAAATCTTGTATATCAAGGGCACGCTCGCCAAAGAAGTTCTCAGCACCTTGCTGTTCAAGCACCAACAGCGAACGCTGAATGGCTCCAATAGAGGCACGTGAAACTCGACCATAGGTTTTTGAAATCTCGTCCGAGCGTTCGTCGATTTCAACGAGCAATGTGCACAGATCTTTCAAGTCCAGCAGCAGCAAGCCTTCGTCGTCTGCCAGCGCAAAGGCGACATTCAACACGCCCTCTTGTACGTCGGAAAGATCAAGCAAGCGCGACAACAACAGCGGCCCCATGTCCGAAATCGTTGCACGGATCGGGTGTCCTTGCTTGCCAAACAAATCCCAAAAAATGGTCGGAAAGCTTTCGTAGGTATAATCGCCAAACCCAATTTCAGTTGCTCGGCTTTCCAAGAAATCCTTGGTTTCGCCAGCCATTGCAATGCCGGAAAGGTCGCCCTTAACGTCGGCACAAAAAACAGGAACACCCGCGCGGGAGAAACCTTCGGCCATAATTTGCAGGCTGACAGTCTTTCCTGTGCCTGTAGCGCCAGTAATCAACCCATGGCGGTTAGCCAGTTTTAGATTGAGATATTCGCCTTGGGTGCTGGTTCCCAAATAGACCGTGCCGTCAACAAACCGTTCCATTGTGGCCCTTCGTAGTTGCTATGCGGCTATATAAGACGCTCAATAGATCAATCTCAATAGATTATGCGCATCTTGTGGCAGTAATAATGGGTTTTTAACAGAACTAATTGAAGCCAAGGCTTGGATTATGTCTTGTTTATCCCTATCTGCGGATGAATAAATTATATTTTGGGGGCAACATGCTAACAACAACCACTGACTCGCTGCAGGGATTTGAGGTCACTGAATACTTGGGTATCGTGATGGGCGAAACCATTCTGGGCGCAAACATTATCCGTGATTTTATGGCAACCGTGACGGACTATATTGGCGGCCGGTCCGGCGCATACGAAGAAACCTTGGCAAAATCCCGCAAGGCAGCCCTTGAAGAAATGACGGATCGCGCTCGTATGATGGGGGCTGATGCTGTTGTGGGTATTGATCTGGACTATGAAACTGTTGGCTCTCGCGGAGCAATGCTTATGGTAACCTGTTCGGGCACCGCCGTGCGATTGCGCAAACTTTAAACCTTGGCATTAACGCCAACTCAAAGCTTTGATTGCGCCTTGAGACGTTTGATGGTCAATATCTGGCAAAGATGGAGACCCAACGCATGATTTCGCGACGCAGACTTTTGACATCAATGGGCATTGGAGCGAGCTCCGCACTGCTGAGCGGTGCAGGTGCTGTGGCACAGTTTGGTGCTTTGGATGCCGGGGCAAACGGGCTCGTTGCGAACTCTGGTAGCGATGCGGGTGAGCAGTTGACGACATTGCTTGAACGCGCAAGCGCGCTTGGGCAACCTTTATTTCTTCCCGCCGGAGAATATGTGGTCGGCAATATCACCTTGCCTTCAAATATATCCATTATGGGGGTGCGTGGGCAAACAAAACTGCGCGCTTATGCCGACAAACCCATACTTAGCGGCCAAAATGCGCAAAACATCAGCATAGAAAGCGTGGCATTTATTGGCGTGGGCAGCGTCAGCACTTCGGGCGGCTTTGGCCTATTAGATTTGGTCAACTGCGCCGATGTTCTGGTCTCAGAGTGCCGGTTTGAAAAGTCGTCGTCAAACGGCATTTCACTCTATGCGACCAGCGGATCGTTAGCACAAAACCAACTCACTGACATTGCCGGCGCTGCGATTGCATCAACTGACGCAACAGGGCTTTCCATCATCAACAACACAATTGATGGATGCGAAAACAATGGCATATTGGTTTGGCGGAACGACAATGGCCACGATGGTTCAATCGTTACTGGAAATCACATTAAAAACATCAATTGGCGCAACGGTGGCAACGGCCAATATGGCAATGGAATCAATGTTTTTCGTTCGGCGGACGTTATTGTTGCCAACAATGTCATAACGGATTGTGCCTTCTCAGCCATTCGAGCGAATGGCACCGTAAACTGCCAAATTATTGGCAACAACTGCCGCAATTTATCTGAAGTAGCGATCTTTTCTGAATTTGACTTTTCCGGCTCAATTGTCGCCCAAAATATCGTTGATGGGGCGGCCCAAGGCATATCCATTACCAACTGGAATGATGGTGGACACCTGGCAGTTTGCGCCAATAATATCGTGCGCAACATTTGGAAGACCAGCCCCAACAACCCAGACACTGTGCCTGTTGGCATTGGCGTTGAAGCGGACATCGTGGTGGATGGCAATATTGTTGAAAATGTTCTAGGCAGCGGCATTGCTGCTGGTTGGGGACCCTATATGCGCAACATCTCGGTTACCGACAACTTAATCCGTGAAGTCGATTATGGGGTTTATGTATCACTGGCCGAAGGGATCGGTGCTGCTCAGGTAAAAAACAATCAGATAAGCGGTGTGAAAAAGGCAGCTATCGTTGGTGCCCTTTGGGATGACATTGCTGAGTTGGACTTGCAAAAATCAGCGGACAAATATCCGCTGATCAGTGTTTCGGACAACCAATTCAACTAGTTCGCGTTTAGAAGTAGCTGACAATTTCGCCAGATGATTGCATGTGCCCAACCTCAAAACCACGCCAATTCTTGGTAATTTGAGCCTTTTGTGCGCCAAGCACCGCTTCGACTTTTTCTGAGTTTCCACCGATCGCGCTCAAAAGTCCGGCTACAATCGCGTGTGCTGCATCCATGTTGCCATCGTCGCACTTGAGGGAAAAACCCCAGTTGCGACTACGTAGTGCGCCACAAAACACACCATCCGCGCCCACCTTTAGCATCAAATCACCCGCAAATGCATTCATCGCGTCTGTATCAAAGCCATTGGTGCCCGAAACCAGTTCTGCATTGCTGGCCGCTGCGTTGAATAATCGATCTCCAGCAGCCGCATAAATGGCTGGAAGTGCATTGGACCCTGAAGACATTCTCGCAAATGTATGAGCAAAAGATTTGAGCGGTGCGCCCCAAGTTGGAATTGAGCATCCGTCGCGCCCGCAATGGTCGGGTGTAAGGGGCACTTCCAAGACCCTTTCAACACACTCGCGCACCAACACTTGTACCGGGTGTTCGCGCTCAATGTACCCTTTTGGATCAACGCCAAGCGCTTTGGCTACCGCCAACATCCCGGTGTGTTTGCCCGAACAATTATTGTGCAATGCTGTGGGCTGCTGACCCGAATTTCGCAGCAACTTTCGCGCTTCCTTGCCAAATGGGGCATGTGCGCCGCATTCCAAATCTGCCGCTGTCATGCCGATTTTTGCTAAGAATGTAGAAACACCCTGAACATGAAATTCCTCACCTTTGTGGGATGCACATGCCAAAGCTAGGTCTTGGTCAGTGAGTTCAAATTTCTCGACTGCGCCGCTTTGAAAAAGAGCCAATGCTTGCAATGACTTAATGGCAGATCGCGGATAAATCATTGCATCAACTTCGCCAGCGCTGGCAATCACTTTGCCATGTTCATCGACAACACAGAAGGCGCCACGGTGCTTGTTTTCAACCATATTGCCGCGCACGAATTCTGCAAGTATTGGATTTGCTGCCATGTTGGATTGCTCACTCATCACGTTGATCCCCAATTTCGTTTCTTGCTCACTAGCAGAGAAACCATAAAGGGGAAATAGCTCTTAGGTTGATATGTGCTCGACCCAAATCACACCTGCTGGCTCAATCATGCGATCCGCGATGGTACGCTGTTGGTTGGCGTAGTTGAAATAGAAGCGATGATTCTTTGTGTCGCGACGGCGAACGCTGTTTGGCATTTTCTCGGTCGCGACATTGCGTTTTGCGCACATGTTTTCGAGCAAATACACCAATACTTCTTGATCCCCCCAACCAGCGACATATTGGATATTGCCGTGTTCAATGATCGCGGGCTCACCGTCGGTTGTGGTGGCCACAATTTGGCCAGTCGTTGCAAGCTGTTCGCGCCATTTTATGAAATTGCCGGGTATAGTTAGTGGCACCTTAGCGGTTTGGCGCAAGCTTTCTACATACTCAATTGTTGCGTTTAAGCCCGGTAAATTTGGGGGTAATGGCAAAGGAATGGAGAATTCAGCTGTCTTTGCGTTCGTACGCGGCCCCGCCAGCACAAGCCCAACAAAACCTTCAATAGCTGCGCGCAATGGAGCGCTCAACGTCATCAACCCCGGTATCATCAACAGCTCGTAGCCGCTCAAATCCGCACAAGTTGGCGAGATAATATCGATTGATAGGCCCAGTTTTCGGGCTGCACGATAGTGGTCAAACACCAAGTCGAAGTAGTGGCAATGTTTGCCTTGTGGCTGAATGTCCGTGGCCCAAGCGCTTTGATAATCAAACACCAAAGCCACTTTGGCTTGAACATTGTCGTCTTCAGCCAAAGCCTCAAGCTCCGATGCAACTTGACTTGCTTCATCAAAGGCTGGGGCAACTTCACTATCAGGGCGCAACAGGCCCGAATGCATTTGCTCTTGCGCAAATGGGGCTTGCCGCCAGCGAAAATACATAACGTTTTCAGCGCCATGGGCAAAAGCTTCCCATGTCCAAAGCCGTACCATGCCGGGCAAAGGTGCTGGGTTATATGGTGCCCAGTTGACTGGCCCCGGTTGTTGCTCCATCACCCACCAACGGCCCTTGCCGACGGCGCGGTAGAGATCGTGATGAAAGGCCTGAAAATCGGGGTGCCCCTGACGCGCATGATCATGCTTGAATGTCTCATCAGCATCTATGCGGTCTTCCAAAAAGCCGAGCGGGTAGCTGTCCCAGCTGGCGATTTCTAAGTCTTCGCCAACTTCAAAGTGATCAAATTCTGTTATACGCCCCATATAGTTATGAGCGATGGGCGCACCGCTATAGCGCTTGATCACTTCAGTTTGCAGTTGATTGAAGCTGACCACTTGATCAGACGAAAACCGCCGAAACGCCATGCAATGAGCTGGATTAGCTTCGGTCACGGTTAGGTTGGGCAAGTCAATTTGTTCAAACGAACTATATTCCATCGACCAAAAGACGTTTCCCCAAGCCTCATTGAGCGCTTCAATCGTGCCGTAGCGTTCTTCGCACCATTGCCAAAAAGCGTGCAATGCCGCTTCCGAATAGGAAATTGTTGTGTCGTGACAACCATATTCATTGTCGGTTTGCCATGCAGCAACGTGTGGATTTTGCCCGTAGCGTTTCGCCAAAAACTCGACGAT
>NZ_CAKZPW010000187.1:0-5190 GCF_937139385.1 uncultured Maritalea sp.
ATGAGCACAACAAGCACAACAATGGTGCCGCCAAACATAAGATTCTTATGGGCAAACATTCACTTTAGCATCATTCAAAATCGATCTGTGGGTTTATGGCGCGGTAAAGAATGTCCACCAACAGATTCACTGTGAGGAAGACAAAGATAATCACCAACAAGCAACCTTGAGCGACAGGTATGTCGCGCTGAAAAATAGCTTCCACAACAAGTGAGCCAATGCCGGGCCAAGAGAACAGGCGTTCCACCACCACCGTTTGACCGATGAGTGAACCAAACAACAAACCAGCCGTTGTCAAAATCAGCACAAAAGCGTTGCGAAAAACATGCCTTACATTGATTGCAAGTTCACTCAGCCCTTTGGCGCGAGCGGTGCGCACATAGTCCGAGGTCAGGACCTCTATCACTGCCGCTCGGGTGATGCGGGCAAGCATCGCCGTATACCCCAGCCCCAAAGTGAGCGCTGGCAGCACAAGATTTGCTAGCGAACCATTGCCATAGCCGGACGTGGGCAGCAGGTGCAGCATAAACCCAAAAAAGTACATCAAAAGGATACCCAGCCAAAACTGGGGGATCGACACCCCTCCAACAGCGACCACTGTCAGCAGCATATCCATCCAAGTGCCTTGCTTTAGCGCTGCAAAGAAACCTAAGGGCACACCAATCAGTAGAGCGATCGAAATTGCAGCGAATGCCAGTTTTAGGGTTGCACCCAATCTGGAAAACACAACTTCGGACACATCATACCGCCGCAGGTAGGACTGCCCCATGTCTCCTTGCGCCAGTCGCGTAATGTACTGCACATAACGCTGTACAATCGGCTTATCCAACCCCAGTTCCGCTTTAATCTGCTCCACCACTTCGGGAGCCAATTCAAGACGACCTGCCGAGCTCAGCGCAGCGTTTCCAGGAATAAGGTTGAGCAACAAAAACATGATCAGCGATATCCCTAAGATGGTAGGAATAAACTGGAGCAATCGTCGCACGATGAAAGCGAACATGACGCAATTTCTCTGAATGTGAGGGTAAGGTAAGCTGGCGACACAAAGCCGCCAGCTTCAGAACATTATTTCGCGCGAGGCGAGTTGGCATCAACCCAAACGTCAGCGAAATCTTGATACATAATCTCAATCGCAACCGGCTCAATTCCATGCACCCAAGGCTGCACAGCCAAAACCGCTTTGTTGTAATTGAATAGCCAAACCGCCGCATCATCAGCAAAAATTCGGTCGGCGGCCTGCAGATACTCCACACGCTTTTGCTCATCATTTGTGGTCTGAGCTTTATCCAGCAGCGCATCATATTCGGGGTTGTTGTACTTCACATAGTTACCCGAGTCGTTTGCGGTGGTAGAATGCCAGCGTTTAAGAGCCTTAAGAGGTTCAACGCCTGAACCAAACGACCAGATTATGCCCTGAAAATCACCTGCCACAAGCTTGTCATAAAGGATACCGCCTTCAAGTTGTTGCGTGGTCACTGTGATGCCAATTTTGCTCAAATATTGGCCGACAACTTCAGCAACACCAACGCCATAAGACTTGTTTGCAGTGCCCAAGATCTCCAATTCAAAACCATCAGCATAGCCAGCCTCTGCCATCAGTGCTTTTGCTTTTTCGACGTCATAGCCAAAGCCTTTACCGTTGGCATCAAATGCTTCTGACGTAGACGGCAACCACCCCACTGGATTGTAGGCTTTTCCTTTGAGGAATTTCTTGTTGATCGTGTCTTCATCAATTGCATAGCTGATTGCTTGGCGCACCTTCTTGTCTGATAGAGGCGCATAATCCGCATTCCAAGAAATCAAGCGCGTGAACATTTCGGCGACTTCAACCAAGTGCTCTGAGTAACTCGGATCAGCTTTGTATTGTGGATATTGAGAAGCTTCGACAAGAATTGCATCCAACTCATTCGCGCGGAAAGCAATATCTCGTGTTGAGCCCTCCTGGAGGATTTTGAAGTTCAATTTATCCAAATAGGGTTTTTGGGCTTCGAAATAATTATCAAACTTGCTTAGTTTGACTTCGCTACCCTTAACCCATTCTTCGAACTTGAATGGTCCGCTGCCCACTGGCGAAAGGCCAAACTCATCGCCCGCTGCTTCAACGGCCTCTTGAGGCACGATAGCAGTTCCAGGACGATAGAAATAATATGCAGGATCGACACGGTCATTCAGCGTAATCGAGAAACGCAAATCATCCAAAACGGACAGGCCCTCGACATGATCGGCCTCGCCACTTTCAAAAGCTTTTGCGCCCTGAATGATCTGAATATGCCCAGCATTTGGACTTACAGGTTTCATCGACAGCATACGCTCGTACGAGTAGACAATGTCACTCGCTTTCATGGCACGGCCGTTATGGAACATCATGTCAGCATGCAATTTATAAGTGTAGGTCAGACCATCATCAGACACACTTTCTAGGTTTGCGAGCTCTAGCATCGGCTTTCGATGTTCAGCACTCCACATATAGAGCGATCTGAAAATATTGTTTGTAACCAACAAGTCTTGCTGCTTGCTGGTCTTGTGTGGATCAAGCGACAAGATGCTTCCATCATACGGTGCGACGAAATTAAATTCGCCCCCGGAGTCCGCAGCTTGTGCGGTGCCAGCGAAACCGACAATTGCCGCGAATGCTAGGCATTTCAACTTATTTAGATTCATTATAGCTCCTCCGATTTTTGCGAAAGGCAAGCAGATAACCCGCGCCTGTTCGAAGCTGTCCCGCGCCAAGCGCTCAGTCAGCCGCGCCGATTTAAAACACAATTAAAAATTACGTCAATAATTTTTTTTATAATTATAAATGTAATTTTATAGACACAACTTAGTCTTTACAGCCTTCCCGCCTCTTAACAAGGAGACCGATGGAACTGCGGGCGCAGGTCATGCAAATCCAACATGAAATCATGCGGGATTAACGTCAGCAAAATAAAATCAGATATAAAATTTTGATTGTGATCTCAGATAGAATTTGCAAAGCTCATGAAACCTAAATCTTGGCTTCAGGCCAAGTGAGATGTAAATGGGATGGAGTTGCGTGCGTGGTTGAACTTGGTGTTTGTTACTATCCAGAACAATGGTCAAAAGAAGTCTGGAAAGACGACGCTAAACGGATGGTCGACTTAGGCATTCGCTACGTCCGCATCGCAGAGTTTTCATGGGCATTAGTAGAGCCAAAGGATGACCACTTTGACTGGCAATGGCTCGACGAAGTTATCGAAATACTCGGAACTGCCGGACTTGACGTGGTTATGTGCACGCCCACAGCCGCTCCGCCAAAGTGGTTGGTCGACAAGTTTCCTGCCATTCTGCCCGTCGACAAAGACGGCAACCCGCGCAAATTTGGCGCAAGACGGCACTATTGTTTTTCAAGTGTAGACTTGTTGCGCGAAGCCAAGCGCATAACCAAGCTCTTTGCCGAACGCTATGGCAAAAATCCATATGTCAAAGCCTGGCAAATTGACAATGAATACGGTGACCACAATACAATTTACAGTTTCTCTGACGATGCCACTCATGCATTTCGAAACTGGTTGCAAAAAAAGTATGGAACCATCGACAAGCTCAACGAGGCTTGGGGCAACACTTTTTGGAGCATGAGGTATAACTCATTTGAGGAAATCGACACGCAGCGCAACATGCTTTGCATGACAACCCCCTCCCATGAAGTTGACTATATAGAGTTTTCATCCGACCAGGTGTGCGCGTTCAACAAGGCGCAGGTCGATATTGTTCGAGCGCTATCTCCCAATCGTCCCACAACGCATAATTTCATGGGCCATAACCCTGACTTTGATCACTATAAAGTTGGCGAAGATCTAGATTTTGCGTCGTGGGATAGCTACCCCATGGGGGCCTTGATAAACGCCAATATTTCCGATGACCAAAAACGCAAAATGTTGCGCACGGGCTTACCAGACCAACCCGCGTTCAACAACGAGCTATATCGTACGGTGGGTCGCGGCAATGTCTGGATTATGGAACAGCAACCCGGGCCAGTGAATTGGGCCCGACACAATCAATCTCCCGAAGATGGAATGGTGCGTTTATGGACGTGGCTTGCCTATGCACATGGAGTGGATGTTGTGTGCTATTTCCGCTGGCGACAAGCTAAGTTTGCTCAAGAGCAATACCACGCAGCCTTGCTTTTGCCCAATGGCAAGCCTGACCAGGCTTTCTTTGAAGTCGAAAAAATTGCACAGGAGCGCAAAGCGCTGCCTGCAACCAAAAAACAACAAGCACCTGTTGCCATAATCTATGACTACAAATCGCGATGGGGCGCACGTGCTCTTCCTCAAGGGAAAGGCTACGACCCTGCCAGCCACGCCTTCGAGTGGTACTCCACTCTTTGCAAGCTTGGCGTGGACGCAGACGTTGTTGGGCCCCACGTCGACTTCACAAACTATCAAGCCGTTTTTGTTCCAGATATGATGATCGACAATCTCGATTTTGTCGAAAAGCTCAAGCAATCAAAAACCAAGGTTGTCTTGGGCCCAAGATGCGGCAGCAAGACCGATGAGATGCATATACCTGACCAACTGCCCCCCGGTCACTTTCAACAGCTGATAGACGTGGAGGTTACCCGAGTTGAATCTCTACCCGAATACGCAGATGACCCAATTGAGTTTGACGGAAAAACTTACCGCGCAGACGGCTGGCGCGAGTCTCTTAGCACACATGAAACCGCGTTGGCACATTTCACAAGCAAATATCGGCACGGCAGTCCAGCGATTATTGGCAACGATAAATGTCGTTATGTTGCCACCCAACTGTACGGCAACTTTCTAATGCACTTCATGCAAGATTGTTTGACGTGGGCTGAAGTCGCTTCACTAGGAGACATTGGCGACCTGCGGTTTGTGAAGCGCGGCAAACTCACATTTGTCTTCAACTTTGGCGACGACACAAGAGAAGTTGAGGTGCCGCCAAACGCAGATATTCTTTTAGGTCAGAAGAACATCCCTCCGGCTGACCTCTTGGTGTGGGAGGAATAGTGCACATGCATCTTTCCGTGTTCCCACACCAAAACACCATTTGCTTTGGCACTCAAGCGACACATAGCAGACATTTCGACCCGGAGATCTCAATTGGCAAACGTTGACATAAAAGAACTGCGCAAAAACTATGGTGCGCTTGATGTGATCAAGGGGATCAACCTCAATATCCGAGAGAAAGAGTTCACCTGCTTTCTAG
>NZ_CAKZPW010000188.1:0-7256 GCF_937139385.1 uncultured Maritalea sp.
CGATGCCCTTAAGCATATTCTCTACGCCGATCTGCAACACGATTTTCATCATGTGATCCACACTTACGAACGGCACAATATTTAGCGAATTGGGGTCAAACTTCATTGATTTATGGCCCTGATGTTGCAACCCATAGGTTGTCAGAATTGGTAAAGACCAATTCTAGCGTGTGAAAATTTCAAAGAAAATGGCAAAAGCTTGCAAAATTTCGCATAAAACTATAAAAAACGTCAGACCAATATGTAAAAATGGCAGGTGTTTGTGCAAAGCGACAAATTCATCCTTGATTCACTGGACCATGAACTGGTTTCCCTTTTGCGATCCGATGGGCGCGCGTCCTTGGCCAAACTGGCGGAAGTGCTCAAAGTTTCGCGGGGCACCGTGCAAAACCGTCTTGACCGTCTGATGGCGTCCGGCACCTTGCTCGGCTTCACCGTGCGGGTACGCGAAGACTATGACAACGATCAGGTGCGTGCGGTTATGATGATCGAAATTGCTGGCAAATCCACAGCTGAAATCGTGCGCAAACTGCGGGGTCTGCCTCAAGTGAGTTCGATTCACTCCACCAATGGCAATTGGGACCTCATCGCCGACATTCGCGCCGGATCATTGTCCGAATTCGACAGCGTCTTGCGCAAAGTGCGCATGATTGATGGGATCTTAAATTCGGAAACAAATTTATTGTTGGCTGCGGTCTAAGCTTGGGCGTTCTTTAAAAGGCGCACAGATCTTGGCATTGAATAAGCAGCAAATGGTTCACCGCCCGTGCGCCACTGATCAAACCATCGTGTCCTATAGATATTGAAGGCTTATCTTGCAAAGGGGACATCGGCCGTCATTACATTGCCAGAATCGTTGAACTCGACTTCAAAATACACGACGATCGTTCCCCCCTCGAGCACAAGCCTTGCGCCAATTCGCACATCGCTTCCGCTGCGGTCCTTCTTTTTCTCTTTCAAGTTGAAGCTGATGGTATCGCCCCGTTGGATACCAACGGCCAAACCTGTAAATCCAACATTTGTACTCATGGCACCTTCATAGCGCCGGTTCTCTTCGACATAGGCAATGGTGCCGTTGACGGAAAGAGTTGTCGTGATCAAGGTGCAACGACCTGAATAGTTGATTTTTGCGTCTTTGCCTTCTGTCACGGAAAGCCGACAGCGGAACGGATCGGGTTTGTCGCTTCCCACCAATATGCTTTCGCCGCGCCAGTTGCCGACATAGGAATTGAGCAAAGTTTGTTCTCTACTGCCTGACTGCGCAGCGGTTGCCCCAACAACAGTCAAACAAAAGGTCAATACAACTAAAAAGGACTTGGATATTTTCATCACGATTCGTTGGTCCATACATTCACAAGAGACAGACGTTGCACATATTTGCGTATATTAAACAGCAAAGCCGACTGCCTTTGAATAAAAAACACGAATTCTACAACTTCGTGAAGATTAAATACGAAAAACTTTGAAGAATGATGGACAACAGCGGCGAAAGACGCATTAATTTGCATTAAACGTATGTCCAAATTTATTTTCGCTTCCCAAAAACATCGGGTAGCATCGAAGGGGTTTAAGTGAATCGTGTTTTATGGAGCCGGATCAAGTGAATAGTTCAGGCGCCCCAATTATCAATGTCGCAGATGTGAATTACAGTTTGGAGATAGCCTCCGGCAAATTGCAAATCCTGCGGAATGTGTCCTTACAAGTCGAACCTGCCGAGGTTGTGGCCATTGTTGGCCCATCGGGAAGTGGCAAGACTTCTCTTTTGATGTTGCTGGCCGGGCTAGAGCAAGCAACTTCAGGGCAAGTGATTGTAAATGGCGAAGATCTTACTGGGATGAGCGAAGATGAACTCGCCCGCTTTCGGCGCAATACGCTTGGCATTGTTTTCCAGAGCTTTCATCTCATACCTTCATTGTCGACCCTTGATAATGTCGGACTGGCCCTCGAAATTGCCTCGCCTGAACTCTCATTATCCGAAGTTCATAAATTGGCAACTCAGGCCCTTGCTTCTGTTGGGCTAGAATCTCGACTTGACCATCGTCCAACGGCTCTATCGGGGGGCGAACAACAACGTGTCGGGTTGGCGCGAGCAATGGTGGCCAATCCGCCATTGTTGCTGGCGGACGAGCCGACCGGAAACCTTGATCAGAAAACCGGCGAATTGGTCATTGAGTTACTATTCGACCTTGCGCGAAAACGCGGCACATCGGTTGTTTTGGTCACGCACGACCCGGCCTTAGCGGCGCGCGCGGATAGGGTGGTCACAATGACCGCAGGCGAATTGTCCGAAACCTTGGATGCACACTAATGACCGCTATTCGCGCTGCCATTCGAACTGGTCTGTTGGATATGCGCGGCGACTTGCGCCGATTTATACTGCTCGTGGTTTGCCTTGCCGTCGGGACGGCATTGATTGCCGGTGTCAGTTTTGTGGGGGCTAGCATCACCCGAGCGGTCGATTTGGATGCCGCCAAGCTGATGGGCGGAGATCTTGAACTCTCGCGCGCTGACCGGTGGGCAACCAACGAAGAACTGCAATTATTGAACGGCTATGGGGCCATTTCGACCGTAATGGACACAAATGTGCGCGCCCAAGCAGGGGCGCGTGATGCATTTGTGGATTTGATGGCCGTTGGTGAAACATATCCGCTGCTTGGACAGGTTGTTGGTCAGCCATTGCCAAGCAAAGCATCTGTTTTTGAGTTTTTGTCAGAACGAGACGGCGTTTTTGGTGCGTTGGTCGACCCCCTTATGCTGGACCAGCTTGATTTGAAAGTGGGCGACACTTTCAGGCTTGGTGGCACGGATTTTCAGGCGCGCGGACAGCTGCTGCAACTGCCTGATGGGCCGGTGCGAGGCTATAGACTGGGCCTAACCACACTAATTAGCACCGCAGGGCTGAAAACCATATCTGATCGCTCATCTCCATTGCCGGGGTTGGGCAATTGGTTTCGCTATAAATTGCTCCTAGTTGATCATGACCGTAACGACGCAAAAGCTAACCTTGATCGCATCTTCGCCAGCTCAGGTTGGACCGTGCGCACTGCGCGCGACGGTTTGGGCGCGATGGTGAGATATTACGATCAATTCATGCGGTTTCTGGTGATCGTCGGGCTCGGGTCCTTGTTGATCGGTGGCGTCAGTGTTTGGACCAGCATGCAAGCCTACATTGCTGAACGTTCAAGCATGATTGCTGTTATGCGCAGTATGGGCGCCAAACGATCGCGCATATTTGTCCATTTTTTTTCGCAAGTAACCATGTTGGCAAGCGTTGGTGTTGCCATAGGTTTGGCCGTTGGGTTGGGCTCTGCAGTTGTGCTTCTGCCGTTCGTCGGCGAAGCCATTGGTGTAAAACTTGTCCCCACCACTCAAGTGCAGCCAGCATTGGTGGCCGCCGGAAGTGGTTTCCTCACAGCCTTCGCATTCTCCTACATTCCATTGCAACAAGCGCAAGCCGTGCGTCCGGTGCTTTTGTTCCGCGCAAAAGGGTTGTCAGCTCTTCCTGTCAATTGGGGTGCGCTTGCAAGCCCTTGGCAGATATCGCTGATTGTGATCTCAATTGTTGCATTCGTCGGTCTGGCCTTTGCCATGACAGGTGATTTGGTTTTGGTGGCAGCATTTGGAGCTGCAAGCGTCTTGTCCGCAATTGCGCTGCAACTCTTTGTATGGCTTGTTCGTTTTATTCTGTTGAAACTGCCCGAGCCGCCAACAAAAATCCTGCGTCAAGCATTAAGGGCCATACTTGGGGCCGGGTCTAATGCCTCCGCTGTTGTGGTTTCAGTCGGCATGGCAATGGCAATGCTAATTCTTGTGATGGTATTGCAAGGCAACTTGAGGCAAGAGTTTTTGGGGGCCTCCGCATTTGACGTGCCAACATTGGTAGCGGCGGATCTATTTCCGGATGAAGTCGAAATCCTCGAAGAAATGGTTGGGCCAGCCAACGGCATTACGTTGCTCAGCTCCACGCCAATGTTGCGCAGTGCGCTTGTTGAAATCAACGGTGTGGCTGCAACAGATGTGCGCACGCGCGGCCCAGAGGCTGGATTTCTGCTTTCAGGTGAAGTGCCCGTAACCGCTCGCCCCCAACTGCCCGCATCATCAAAGGTGGTTGCAGGTGAGTGGTGGCCACAAGATTACCAAGGGCCCGGACTTGTTTCCCTGCACCAAAACCTGCGTTCAGGGTTGGGCGTCGACATTGGTGACACCCTAACATTTTCATTTTTTGGCGAGCTGCTAACCGTCAAAGTCGCCAGTTTTCGCGATTACTCTTGGCAAGGCGGTATCGACTTTCTTGTAACATTTTCTCCCGGCGTCGTTGAACAATATCCAACAACCCTGTTTGCAGCGGTCACAGCAGCGCCAGGTCAGGAAAATGCTGTTGAGCGCGCACTCGCTGCAGCTTTGCGCGACGTCCGCTTCATCGCCATTGGTGACACACTTGAGCAGATAACAGGCGCATTGAGCCAAATCTCAATTGCTGCATCGCTTGTTGGGGGGCTGGCTGTTGGCAATGGCTTGCTTGTCTTGATAGGCAGCTTGGCCACAGGCCGACGACAGCGCGAAACAGACACTTTGATCACCAGGGTGCTTGGCGCCACGCGGGGCACGCTTATCATCACTGCCCTCGTGCAATATTTGATACTTGCCGCCATTGCCGCGCTGCCAGCAACTGGAATTGGTGTGGGGCTAGGTTGGATCGTTAGTCTTTTGATGCTGGACGTCGATTTCACTTTGGACTTTTACGTTCTCGCAATTGTATTGCTTTTGGCGATCGTCACAACTGCGTTGCTCGGAGGCACGACAATCCTTCGTGCCGCGTCAGCGCGTCCCGCTAGATTCCTGCGAGATCTTTAATTTGCAATGCAGAAACGCTTATTTTCTCAAAGTGTTCTGCCCAAACCATGCTTGCATTCTGTCGGCAAAATCATGTCTCCAGCTTAAGGCTGGTTTTTCAACAAAGTAGTATGATGCGGCGGCAAGTGCGATTGTTATTGGAGTGGCAATTAGAAACAGCGAAGGTGCGCTAAGCCAAGGCAACACAGAAATCGCCATCTGTTTTACAGTAAATCCATAGATGTAAATGCCATAAGAAAAATCACCCCAATTATTGAACATTCGAATGGTTCCAGAAGGGACATATGCGGCCCAGATTGTGCCGTATCCAAGAGATACAATAAGCGCGAACTGATACGCGTCGGTTTTACTTAAGGCAAATGTTATAAGGCACAGCGCAAAGACTACCGGCAGATTCAAAGGCAACTTGTCTCGGTAGATATACCCAGTTGCGCCAACCAAATAGCACAAACCAAAACGCAGCATGTGATCAAAGGGTGCGAAATCGTCTCGCAAATCAGTAGCAACCGAAATCAGAAAATATGCAATAAAGAAAGCGCCCAGAACGGCTGCAAATTTCTTCTTATCTGCCAATATGCCGAAAAGGCCCAGAAAGGCCACGCCAATGTACGCTGCGGCCTCCCATCTTAGTGTCCAAAGTGGGGTATTGATCTCACCTGCGGCAGGCAAGTTGTCAAATACGCCCGGCAAGAGCTGATTATCATCAACTAGGGAACCCGTAATTGGCACATACAGCCAAGTTTGCAGCTTTGCGAAATACTCCAAAAAACTCAACTGGGTGAAAACTGGGCCAAACACAAAAGCAGAAAGCAGCGCGGCAACAAATAGCCCTGGCAACAGGCGCAATATTCTTGCTGCAGCATACTTCCAAATGCTATTCGATCGCACATAGCTTTGAGCCATAAGGAAGCCGCTTATGACAAAGAAAACATTCACCGCCAAACTGCCCAACGTATATCCAAGTTCCACAGAAAGCGGTTCAATAGCGTCATTGCCGCCAACAACAATCGCAGCGTGGCTCCACACGACGCTGAGCGCCGCCAAAAACCGCAACAGATTGTAGTTATTATTGCGCCCGTCCATATAGTATTCGATAGTTTTAGCCATAATATCGATCCGTATCTGTTCCGCTGAATAAAGTGCAAAACGACGAGTTTCCTTGGTGCTGTTACTTGGTTGCGCTTTTGAACTCGCTCATTGGCGTCGCTGCCTTTCGATATCGACCAACTTTTGCATCTCGACCAATGGTATCGCGCCTGGCGCGATTTGATCGCCAAAGACAAATGATGGTGTGCCAGAAAAACCGATTGCATTTGCCAACTGCATCGAAAGGGAAATGTGTTGGTCTATTGCTTCACTTTTCATGTCTTGCTGCAGTTTTTTTAGGTCTAGATCTAAGTCTGCAGCGGCCGCTAATACTGTTTGCGGATTTGCTTGGCGCAGGCTCATCAACGCCCAGTGCATGGCTTCATACTTGCCTTGTTCCCTTGCTGCCAATGCAGCTCGTGCCGCAAATACTGAGTTTTCGCCCAAGACCGGCCACTCGCGGTACACTAACTTGATGTCGGCGTCGTGATTGATTAGCTCAAGGACATCTGGCGCGACTTGTTTGCAGTAGGGGCAATTGTAGTCAAAGAACTCCACCACGACGATGCTCCCATCTGGATTACCCAACACAGGCGCATTTGGATCGTTTTCAAGTTCCTTGCGGAAATGATCGAGCGTTGACTTAACGTTTTCCATTTGGCGTTGCTCATCTTGGGCACGCAAAAGGGTAATTGCTTGGGCTATTATTTCTGGATTTTCAAGTATGGCTTCCAAAGCCAACTGTTTGATACGAGCATCATCGTTTTGGTCGGCGATCGCGAATGACGAGAACGCTGCAAACAAGGCAGCAAAGAGGAAGGATAAGCTGGTCTTAAACATGGGTCGTTTCCTATTTCGATGGCTCATTCATTGCGTCATGTCGCAATTGAATTTCGGCGGGCCATTTTGATTTGATGTAAGCGAGTGCAGCCAGGATCTCTTGATCTTCCAGGACCCCATCATAAATGGGCATATCGGTTTGATAGTCAGGATTGTTGGTGAGTTTGGCAAGACCAAACTTGGTTATGGCGATGAGTAATTCGTCACGGTGATGCCAAGTGTGCCCGGTTTCATCGTGCGGAGGCGCTGGCAGTCGTCCCGTGTCCTTGCGCGTTTGCCAATTTGGCTCACCTTGCAACTCGTCGCCGTGACACGACGCGCAATTCTCGTTGTAAACGGCCTCGCCCAATCTCACACTGCTTTCGTCCGCATAGGGTATCACGGATGCTAAAGGGGAAGCGTTTTGGGAAACGCCAATGCTCGCCCACAAAATGGCTGTTAGCCCAACCGCACTAACGCCGCCAATGACCATTGAT
>NZ_CAKZPW010000189.1:0-2704 GCF_937139385.1 uncultured Maritalea sp.
GAGATTGCCGGTCTGCGCTGACATCCGGATATCTATCTTGAACCTCACATACGATTTCGCCAACAAGGGCAACATCCCGCAGTTGATTAAGCGACAGCAATCCGGCCCTTAAGGCATCATCAATGTCATGGGCGTTGTAGGCTACATCATCTGCAATTGCAGCGGCTTGCGCCTCAAGGCTCGCAAAACTGTGATATCGCAAATCAGCAACTGCTGGAATATGATCTAGGCCAAACGGCAGCCCCTCAGTTTTATATCGACCAATGGGAGCCCCATCGTTGTCCGTAAGCGGTCCATTATGCTTGATGATGCCTTCAAGAGTCTCCCAAGTTAGGTTTAGTCCATCATGTTCCGCGTATCGATTTTCAAGCAAAGTAACCACACGCATTGCCTGCACATTGTGATCAAACCCTTGGTGGTCCTTCATCCTTCCGTTCAGCACACGCTCACCAGCGTGACCAAATGGGGTGTGCCCCAAATCATGAGCAAGGGCCAAGCATTCCGCCAAATCTTCATTCAGGTTTAGCGCACGAGCAATTGAACGCGCGATTTGTGAAACTTCTAGAGTGTGCGTTAGCCGTGTGCGAAAGTGATTGCCTTCATGATGCAGAAAAACTTGCGTTTTATGTTTTAAACGCCGAAAGGCATTTGAATGTATAATACGATCACGGTCGCGTTGAAACTCAGAGCGAGTTGGGCTGCTGCTCGTTGGGTATTGCCGCCCCAAGGATTGGTGTGAATGTGATGCGTAAGACGCGAGTGCGCGGTTTAATTGCATTTCAACTTTCCTTGTACCCTCTTTTCAAAGCGCTTTATGAAGCTTATCTATTAAACAAGACTTGTAAAATCGCCTTTTGGCGTACGTGATAGGGATTAAATATGTCAGATGTTGCAACAGCAGCGGCAAAAGTCGTCGTCACCGACAGTGCATTGGCTCGAATTGAAGCGATATTGGCCAAGCAAGCGCCGGGCACGGTTCTGCGTGTGGCCGTATCTGGTGGCGGTTGTTCGGGCTTTCAGTATGAATATAATTTGGTTCAAGAGAAGCCCACCGACGATGATTTGGTGCTAGGAACCGATAATGCCCGCGTTTTAATCGACTCAATGAGCCTTGAGTTTATGCAAGGGGCCGAAATTGACTTTGTGAATGACCTTATTGGCCAAAGTTTTCAAATCAATAACCCAAACGCCGTGGCTTCGTGCGGATGTGGCACCAGTTTCTCGGTTTAGTTTATTGCGGCGAGGATAGCTTCACTCTAGTTTAGAGCACTGATTCAAATGGAAGCGATCCAAAGAAAATGCAAATAGCAACTTGGAATATAAACGGAATTAAAGCGCGCCTGCCGGAGGTCGAGTACTGGTTGAAAGCGCATAAACCTGACCTTGTTTGCTTGCAGGAAATCAAGAGCATCGACGAGAACTTCCCACGTCAGCTGTTTGAAGACCTCGGCTATAACGTTGAGACGCACGGACAAAAAAGCTTTAATGGCGTCGCTTTGCTTTCGCTTCACCCGTTCGAGGAAGTCAATCGCGGCTTGCCGGGTGATGAAACAGACGAACAAGCTCGGTTTATTGAAGGTGTTATCGCACGCCCTGCAGGCCCGGTGCGCATTGCGGGCATTTATTTGCCAAATGGCAATCCCGTTGATACCGAGAAATTTCCATATAAACTATCGTGGATGGACCGATTAAACGCTTGGACAAAAGCTCGTTTATTGCTTGAAGAACCCCTAATAGTCGCCGGAGATTACAACATTATCCCGGATCGGTTGGATACGCATGATCACGATGCTTGGTGGGGAGATGCGCTTTATCGTCCAGAAAGCCTTGAGCGGTTTAGAACGCTCCAAGCTATGGGCATGACGGACGCATTGCGTGCTGTAAACAACGAGCAAGCCTTTACGTTTTGGGATTTTCAAGCAGGCGCTTGGCGCCGAAACAATGGAATTCGCATTGATCACTTGATGTGCTCGCCACAAGCCGCAGACAAACTTGAGAGCGTAGAAATTCATAGGGATATGCGAGGGCGAGAAAAACCTTCAGATCACGTGCCAGTTGTTGGCAAGTTCGATTTCTAGTCGAAACAACTAACCACCAAACCGGCCGCCAAGCGAATCTGCGGCCTTTATGGCTTGTTGACGCTGATCTGGCGATGCAACAGAAAGCGCGCGTTCGTGCAGTTCTGCTATCCAGTGTTCATCATCCGTGCCGCCAGCATGACGTTCGGCCAACGTGAGCCACATCAGGCCTTCCACGGGGTCTGCATCAATGCCTTCGCCATTAAACATTAGGTCGCCTAGAGTTGCCTGGGCGGCTGCATGACCTTTTCGCGAAGCAAGCGACAACCAGCGTGCACTTTGCAGCGGTGAATAGCCGAACTCATTCTCGTCTAGATAAAGCTGTCCCACTTTAAACTGCGCATCTGGGTCGCCAAAATAGGAAGCAGCATGCAGCAAAAGCTTGCGGGACAAAGAATTGTCTGCCTGCACACCTGCATCTGGCACGCCTTCGCGATAATACTCGCCAATTTTCAAGAAACTCTGCGCAACAATATCTGCGCCAACCGATTTTGGTGGCGTGTCGGCGTTTTCATTTGCAAGTTCACGGAAGTAGAGGAAGGCTTTCGTGCGATCTTTCTGCACCCCCTCGCCTTTTTCGTACATCACACCCAATCGCCACAAAGCGATGGGTTGCCCGGCATCGG
>NZ_CAKZPW010000190.1:0-19372 GCF_937139385.1 uncultured Maritalea sp.
CGCCTTGGTGGCGATGTTGTCGCGCCGAACCACACATCTCACTGCCGGTCAGGATTTGCGAATTCTGATCGGCATCCGCACGGGGGCAGAGCCTTTTTGCACCGGGTCACGATCTGGCTCTTTCGCCAGTTCGATCACATCAAGTTCTGATGTCTCGGCCCAGCCTTCAACCGCAACTTTGCCGCCACGTGCATCAATGCCCACAGCGATTTGGCCGGGGAATTTTTTGCAAGCCTCTTTGACCAACTCGGGGTCACGCACAGCGATGGTGCCAAGGATCACGCGGGCCAAACCGCGGTCTAGCCAGGCTTGAATATGCTCAATGGTGCGAATGCCGCCGCCAAGCTGCACGGGCATATTGACCGCTTTGATAATCGCTTCCACTGCGTCACCATTGACGCTTTCGCCCGCGAAAGCACCATTCAAATCGACCACGTGCAAATATTCAAAGCCCTGGGTTTCAAACTGTTTGGCTTGATCGGCAGGATTATCGTTGAACACCGTCACCGCATCCATATCGCCTTTTTGCAGGCGTACGCATTTACCGTCTTTAAGATCGATCGCTGGGAACAAAATCATACTATTTAAGGCCTTTCGTCAAAGCGACCAATTGAGGAAATTCGAAATGAACTTGAGGCCTAGGGCCTGACTTTTTTCCGGGTGAAACTGGGTTGCGATCAGGTTTTCTCGGCCAACAATTGCGGTTAGCGTTTGGCCATATTCAACCGTCGCTAACAAATGTGCCGGGTCCGCTACTTCAAAGTGATAAGAGTGCACAAAATAGGCATTTAGCCCATCTGGCCCAATGTCTAAGTCATCAATCATGGGATGGGCGTTGATTTGTGTTAGGGTGTTCCAGCCCATGTGCGGCACTTTTAGCGTTGGGTCCTTGGGTTCTATATGTTTGACAATGCCAGGTATCCAATCAAGCCCGTGCGTATAGACCTTTTCACGCCCTTCGCTGGCCAAGAGCTGCATGCCCACACAAATGCCCAAGAACGGCACAGCGTCCAAGATCACACGCTTGTGCAAGGCATCTACCATGCCCTCAACCGATGTGAGGCCACTCATACAGTCGGCAAAGGCTCCAACGCCGGGTAAAATCACCCGATCTGCGTTTTGAACGTCTTTCGGATCACTTGAAACCAACACATCGCATTCACCAGCGAGTTCCCGCGCGGCGCGCTGGGTGGCATTTTGGGCAGACTTGAGATTGCCCGCGCCATAATCAACGATTACAATTTTTTCACTCATTGCACCGCTCCGGTTGGACGTTCGTTGGACAATAAGGTTGTCGAAAAACTAGGGCCGGGCGATGATGCTTGAACCGGTTTTTCCGCCCTGTCGCGAAGCGTTTGCTGAGCATTTAATTGCCCTGCGGTGTAACGCCATTCAGCATCTCGTGGGTTTGGGGATATCAATTCACCCTTGAATTGATATCCTTTGCGGGTAAGTGCATAACCGCGAATGGCCGATGCTTCGAGCCCAATGAGAACCGCAACCAAAAAGCCAATCCAGCTGGCGGCGCCTTCGCCCACAAAAAAGGCAAGAAATCCCAACACAAAGGCAACGCCCAAATAGGCGACCAACTCAAGCCACAACCGATGCCAAATGCACCATATGGGGGTCAATAGGCAAGCAAGGATCGAAAACCGATCCCTGATCACCTCAACATCTTCATGGGCTAAGGTTTGTGGCTGATCAGCAGCCGCGGCTTTTGCATATATGGCAAAAAGGCTCATTATGTGCCTCAATCTTTGGACCAAGAGGGCTTACAGCACACCCTTGGTGGAAGGAATTCTGTCCGCATTGCGCGGGTCGATCTCTATGGCGTCACGCAGGGCGCGGGCCAATGCTTTAAAGCAGCTTTCTGCGATATGATGCGCATTGTCACCATAGACATTTTCCACATGCAGGGTAATGCCTGCGTTCATGGCAAATGCCTGAAACCATTCTTGGAACAGTTCGGTGTCAAAATCACCCACCTTGTCGCGCTTGAACTCAACCCGCCACACAAGAAACGGGCGACCCGAAATATCAATTGCAGCGCGAGACAGGGCTTCATCCATCGGCAAATCACACGATGCATAGCGGCGGATGCCTTTTTTGTCGCCTAAAGCCACTTTGATGGCTTGGCCCAGCGCAATGCCCACATCTTCTGTCGTGTGGTGCGCATCAATGTGCAAATCGCCTTTGGCTGAAATCTCAATGTCAATCATGCCGTGTCGCGCAACCTGATCCAGCATATGATCGAGAAACCCAACACCTGTTTTGATGTTAGACTTACCAGTACCATCCAAATCCACAGATACAGAAATATCTGTCTCATTGGTCTTGCGGGTCAGTTTTGCTTGGCGCATCGTTGATCCAACCTTTTCGCTTTCGAGCGCACAAATCTCGCTCATCCGATCTTTTGTCGCGTCTTATTAGCACCTCTTGGGGAGGGCGAAAAGTCGCTAAAGCGGCGAAGTGATTGAAATTAACGCCAGAACGCCTAAATAGGTAGTCGAATTGCAGGAGAAACCTAAACTATGCAAGAAAATCAGCAAGGCTCAGCGGGATGGCGCGGCACAACTATTTTGACGGTTCGCAAGGGCAATAAAGTGGTTGTGGCTGGAGATGGCCAAGTCTCATTAGGGCCGACAGTGATTAAACACACGGCAAAGAAAGTACGGCGATTAGCCGGCGGCAATGTGATTACCGGGTTTGCGGGTGCAACCGCAGATGCCTTTACGCTGTTCGAGCGTTTGGAAGCAAAACTTGAGCAATATCCGGACCAATTGATGCGCGCCTGCGTTGAATTGGCCAAAGACTGGCGCACCGACCGCTATTTGCGGCGTTTGGAAGCCATGATGATTGTTGCGGACAAAAAGGACAGCCTTGTCTTAACCGGCACCGGCGATGTTTTGTCGCCCGACAGTGGGGTGATAGGCATTGGATCTGGTGGTAATTACGCACTCGCTGCGGCCAGTGCGTTGATGGACACGGATTATCAAGCCGAAGAAGTGGCACGACGGGCCATGAAAATCGCTGCTGAAATATGTGTTTATACCAATGAAAGCCTAACCGTTGAGACGATAGATTTGGACGAATGAGCATTTCAATTCGTCGGCTAAATGCAAGTGACGCCGCATCGTTTCGCGCTGTTCGGCTCGAAGCGTTTAAAACACATCCGGAAGCCTTTGGATCTTCTTATGATGAATTGGTGTCCAAGCCCGTTTCTCATTTTGAAGAATGGCTGACGGATATGGTGGCCTATGGTGCATTTTCTGAGGATCAATTGGTGGCTATTGGTGCCTATTTTCGCGAACGTGGGTTGAAAATGCGACACCGGGCCTATGTGATATCCATGTATTGTGCGCCAAAGGTGCGCGGCCAAGGTGTTGGTCGACAGATCATCGAGCATTTGGCGGATCACGCACGCTCGAAGAAAATCATTCAGCTCCATCTTGGGGTTGGGGCCACAAATTC
Source organism: uncultured Maritalea sp. (assembly GCF_937139385.1). Taxonomy (NCBI): domain Bacteria; kingdom Pseudomonadati; phylum Pseudomonadota; class Alphaproteobacteria; order Hyphomicrobiales; family Devosiaceae; genus Maritalea; species uncultured Maritalea sp. Next base: position 3,472 of record NZ_CAKZPW010000190.1, read on the forward strand.
TGCGGCGAAAAAATCATATGAAAAGGCGGGTTTTAGAACCTACGGCATTGAGCCGCGCAGTCTTTTCGTAAACGAAAAATATATAGATGAAGAACTGATGGTGCGCTTTTTAGATGAGGCGCCGGAAGGTAAGACAGTATGAGTGAAGTTAGCTTTTCACCCCGTGAAATTGTTTCGGAACTAGACCGCTATATTGTGGGTCAAAAAGACGCCAAACGCGCTGTGGCTGTGGCCCTGCGCAATCGCTGGCGCCGCCAGCAGCTTGATAGCGAATTGCGTCAAGAAGTTAGCCCGAAGAACATTTTAATGATTGGGCCAACTGGCGTCGGCAAAACCGAAATCTCGCGCCGGCTGGCAAAATTGGCCCAAGCGCCATTTGTAAAAGTGGAAGCCACAAAGTTTACTGAAGTGGGCTACGTGGGCCGCGATGTGGAACAAATTGTACGCGACTTGGTTGAAGCGGGCATTTCACTGTTGCGCGACAAACGTCGTAAAGAAGTTCAAGCCAAAGCCCATTTGCAGGCCGAAGAACGGGTGCTGGACGCCTTGGTGGGCCAATCTGCGACCGCATCAACGCGAGAAAGCTTTCGCGCTAAACTCCGCAGCAATGAGCTAGACGACAAAGAAATTGAAGTTGAGGTCAGCGCGCCTAAAGGACAATCAATGTTTGAGATGCCGGGCATGCCTGGCGCAAATGTGGGCATGATTGATCTGTCGGATATGCTGGGCAATGCCTTTAAGCAAAAAGGCATCAAACGCACTGTGAAGGTGAAAGACAGCTATGAATTGTTGATCAATGAAGAAGCTGACAAGCTTTTGGATCAAGACAAAATCACCGCAGATGCGATTGATCTTGTTGAAAATCACGGCATCGTCTTTTTGGATGAAATCGATAAGATCTGCGTGCGCGACGGGCGTTCGGGCGGTGATGTGTCTCGTGAAGGCGTGCAGCGAGATTTGTTGCCATTGATTGAAGGCACCACTGTTTCAACAAAACATGGCGCGGTGAAAACCGATCATATTTTGTTTATAGCATCGGGCGCATTTCATGTGGCCAAACCCTCGGATCTTTTGCCTGAATTGCAGGGCCGTTTGCCGATCCGTGTTGAATTGCGGGCCCTGGTCCATGAGGATTTCGTACGCATCTTGAACGACACCGATGCCAGCTTGATCAAGCAATATGTGGCGTTGATGGGCACAGAGGGCGTGACGCTTGATTTCACCGACGACGCGATCGACGTTATCGCGGAGTTGGCGGTGGCGATCAACTCAAAGATCGAAAACATTGGGGCGCGGCGCTTGCAGACCGTTATGGAAAAGCTGGTCGAAGACATTTCGTTCGACGCCCCGGACAAAGATGGCGAAACCATTCAGATTGACGGCGACTATGTGCGCAAGCAGGTGGGTGAATTGGCCAGCGACACGGATTTAAGTCGCTTTATCCTTTAATCAAAAACAAGCGTGTTTGGCTTGGACCAGACACGCTTGTTGCTTGTTCCGTCTTAGTTGGGGCAAAAGAGACGGACAGTAGTTTATGATTTAGGCGGCTTGAAACGTTAGTGCCAAGCCGTTTAGGCAATGTCGCTTGCCGGTGGGTTTTGGCCCATCATCAAAAATGTGCCCGAAATGGCCACCGCAACGTCTGCAATGCACTTCAGTGCGAGTGGCAAATAATGTATTATCTGGTTTGGTGCCAATAGCGCCGTCAATGGGGGCCCAAAAACTGGGCCAACCTGTGCCACTCTCAAATTTGCTGTCTGAGGGGTAAACCGCGAGGTCACAGCCTGCACAATGGTAGGTACCATCACGCTTTTCCTCAAGTAAATCAGATGTATATGGCTTTTCAGTCTTTTCTTCTCGCAACACCAAATATTGGTTCTCTGAGAGTAGATTTTTCCATTCTGCCGGTGTGCGTACTATTTCAAAATTCCCTTCTGCAGCATTGGCATTTGAACCTTTTCGCTGCAAAAAATATGAGCCCCCACCGATCCCGGCAAGCGCAACCGCACCAAGCATAAGTCCGCCCCGCTTTAAAAAAGAGCGTCTATTGCTATTTGAATTGCCTGGCATGATGTTTCCTTACATTGGATGTGATTAAGTATGGTCGGCTCTTATGCGAGCCGACCAATGCTCACAGACTTATTTTGGGACCAAAACTGAGCTGACCACATGGATCACGCCATTTGACTGTTTCACGTCCGCAATCGTCACTTTTGACGCGTTCATATTTTCATCAATGATATAAAGTTGGTCATTTTGTACCTGTGCGGTCAAAGTATCACCGCTCACCGTTTTAAATGCCCAAGTGCCACCATTATCCATTGCGTTTTTCATAATGTCAGCACCGGACCAGTTGCCTGCTGCCACGTGCGCTGTAAGCACTTTCACCAGCATGTCTTTGTTTTCTGGTTCCAACAATGTTTCAACTGTGCCTTCAGGCAATGCAGCAAAACCCGCATTTACTGGGGCAAAAACTGTAAACGGACCACTTGATGCCAATGTGTCCACAAGCCCTGCAGCTTTAACTGCGGCAACCAATGTGGTGTGGTCTTTTGAGTTCACAGCATTTTCGACAATGTTTTTGTCTTCAAACATTGGCGCGCCACCAACCATTGGGTTTTCTGCAAAAGCTGCAGAAGATGCTAATGCGATGCCAGCTGCCATAACAAGTGCTGTTGAGGATTTCAAAATTGATTTAATCATTCTAAGTTCTCCGTTTCCTAAGTGCCCCCATTTTTCGGGGTTAATAAAGGAACGGGAGAGCGTTCAGAAATGTTTCAAAAAACTCATTTTATTTTGAAACATGTTATAAATCAGCGCTTTATGCGAAATCTAATATGCCCGTTGCGATCACAGGGCCTGTTGGTAGTCCCGTTTTCGACCCACCGGTTGGCTCAACAGAAATGGCCAAAACCGCGCCTTGTGCCAATAGTTGGCGAATATCATCAGGCAGAGTGATGGATGCAGTTGCCTTTGGTGCAACTAGGCCCATGGACACCGGTTTAGCCCCTTCGCCCGCAATCACCCACAATTCGTGTTCGTGGCCATCTGCCGCTTGCATATTGGTGGTGAGGGTCAGAGTACCCGAACGTTGGTCAAAACTGGCCAACATCGCCTGAGGCGCAGCTTCTCCGTTCAATGTTGCTGTTAGTGTTGGTTGGGGGGCAAAAGAAAGCGGCAAATAATTAATGCCAACCACCAAAATCAAAACAGCTAGAGCACCAGCAAAACTTGGCGCAAGGAAATTCGCGCTAAAAATTGCTGCCCACCAAGGTGAAGAATTTGTTTTAGATGTGCCAATAGCTCTTTCAATGTTTTGCCAAACAGCGGGGGAAGGCGAAGCGGACGGCACCTGATCCAGCAAAGGCAGCAGCCGTTCTGACCATTCATCTACTTCGTGACGAAATTCTATTTCGGTTTCGTACCGTTTGGCCGCTTCTTCGCGCAATTGACCTTCAAGCACACCCATGGCTTGTTCAGCCGCCAACATTTTGTCGCGTTCGTTTAAAGGAGACGTCATGATTTCAAACACTCCTTTAATTGCATGAGACTGCGTCTGATCCAGGTCTTAACAGTATTAAGGGGTATATTAAGCGTATCGGCGGCTTCCTGATAAGACCAGCCAGACAAAAACGTATGGCGAACAGCCAAGGCATGATCACTTTTTAACTGATCCAAGCAAAGATCAATTTGGTTCTTTTGGTCGGCTTGCAAAAGGGCTTGCTCTGGGGTTGGCCCCACATCTTGCAGGTCCAAATGATCGTCCAGCTGTTGCGTCGGTTTACCTCGCGCTCGATAGCGATCAATCGCATGATTGCGCGCAATGGTGGCCATCCAAGCAATCACAGATGCGCGGCCTGTGGCAAATTGGTCTGCTCTATTCCAAACTTTTATGTAAACTTCTTGAATCACGTCTTCTGCTTCGCTCCTGTTGTTCAAGATACGAAAGCAAACGCCAAAAAGTTTCGTTGAGGTACGATTATACAGCTGGGAAAAAGCCTGCCGGTCTTTCAACGCGACACGGGCGAGCAAATTTTCGAGGTCTTGGGCGGTGTGATGAGCGCCTGCTTGAGAACCAAAACCAGCCATTTACGCATGTTCCCCAAAAGAGTTAACTAGGAAACGCAGCGCAACCGCGATTGGATCACATAAATATCGGAATTTGAATTTTATCTATTTTTTGCGCGTGCCCGTGCGCCGCGCTGTTCAATCTCTTGGGTGAGATAGGCAAGGTCTTCTTCTTCCAAACTATCGATATTTTGTGCCAGTCTGTTGGTCAACTCCGTGGCCTTTGGGGGCATGCCCGAAGTATCAATCGTTACCTTGGGATCAGAGATTTCAGCCAAACGCTGCAGTTCCTCTGCTTCGTCCCAAATCACATTAAAATAGGTAATGATGCGTTGTAGCATGAACCAAGTTGGGGTGCCGCGATGACCATGTTCCAAAGCAGACAAATAAGCGCTAGAAATGTTGAGATCTGCAGCCATTTGTTTGAGCGAAATGTCCCGATCCTTGCGAATTTTGCGGATTTTTGCGCCAAGCGGGGTCATTTGCTTGCCTTTTTTAGTCGAACATAAAGCGCCCCTGCCCCGCCGTGGTTTTGCGCTGCCGCATCAATGCCCGCGACCATATGGATCAACGCAGGCTCCTTTAACCAACGTGGAACAAGATTGCGCAGCACGCCCTTTTGTTCAAACTCAGCATAGCCGGTGCGTTTGACGCCCTTGCCAGTGATCACCAAAACATTGCGGTCACCACGATGAAAGGAAACGCTAATGAAATGGATCAGAGCCGAATGGGCCTCAAATTGGCGCATACCGTGTAAATCGAGCGTTGCATCAATGGAAATCCGACCACGTGCGATTTTGCGGCGCAGTTTTTGATCCATTGGCTTGTCGGCTTTTGGCGCAAGGCTTACGGAATTGAAATGGGGCAAATGGCGGTCGGTATTATGGATGTGGGTGGCGAGCGGCGCCCAGCTTTTTGCGAGTGGGCGCACTTTTGCTCGCGGCCTTTTGATCTGGTCCTGATCGAGCGCGCTAGGCAATTCAGGCCGCTTGACCCGCAAGATGTTCTGCTCGCGGGGTTTAAGCGGACTGACCGACTTTGTCACTTCCGTCCAAAGGTGCCAATCAGCGATGTCTTTTGGCGGTTTTTTGGCGCGTGACATTTGTCGTATTGATCCGTTTGTTTAGTCGAGCTGGTTGGTGCTGATCAGTTTCCAATTTGGATCGCGTGACTTTGTGTTGCGAGAAAAAGTCCATTCGTCGGAAATATTCACCACTGCTTCTTCATCGCCATCAATCAATTCGCCATCGGCGCTTTTGGTAGCAGAAACCACTTGCGCAGCATATTGAATGGTCACATTTGCGATTTTATTGTCCACCTCAGCGGCACGCAGCGTGACGTCAGAAAATCCAACAAAGGTAAAATCAACTGTTTCACCGCGTGACTCTCGTTCCGCAATAGCGGATTCAAAACCCTCGTAGACTTGTTTGTCTAATATCATTTTAAGGGTTTTGCGGTCCCCCTGCGCATAAGCCACCACAACCATTTCGTATGCAGAAATGGCGCCATCCATAAAGGATTTTGGGCTAAAGCTCTGGTCTTCTTCGATAATTTGGTTCAGGACAGCCGCAAGTGCTTCATCACCCTTTGCAAGGCGCTCAATTTCGGCATCCAATTTCAAGCGACGTTTTTGTGCGTCCAAATTCACAGGAGCGATTGGTCGTTCGCGGTTGGGCAGACTAACCACATTGCCTTCGTCCGCATCGCTTTCATTAATGGAAGCGTCTTTGTGCTCGGGTGGCTTTTCAAAGCCATCACGGGTGCCCAAGACATTTCGGAGACGCAGCAAAACCACCACGGCAACAACCAAAAAGAATATCGTTGGAATGTCTATAAATTCGCCCATATCTGCCTCTATTTTATACCGTCACGCGGTACTCGTATTCTTTGTCAATCGCTCCTATATATAGAACGAAACAGGCCTGTGACCAGCGCTGATACGCGCTATTTATGTGATTTGGTTCACTTTGTCCGGCTTTTTGATTGAAAGGAAGATGTTTTGGGACGCTATTTGTTCGCACTGTTTTTGCTTGTACCGATTGTCGAGATTGCCATTTTTGTTGCAATGGGCGGGTTGGTTGGCTTTTGGTGGACCATGGGCGGCGTGGTGTTTACGGCCGTTTTGGGTTCATATTTGCTGCGGCTGCAAGGGTTTGCGGTGTGGGCTGAGGTCCAGGGCAAATTAGGTGCGGGCCAGTTCCCGGGACGCTCCATTGTTGACGGTATCATGCTTGCGATTGCGGGTGCTTTGCTGCTCACCCCAGGTTTTTTTACCGATGCGGTTGGCTTCGCACTATTTGTGCCCCAAGTTCGCTATTTCATTTTTGAACAGTTGCGGCAGCGCATCAGCATTGTTTCCGCCAGCGGTTACACCCAATATTCATCTCAATATTCTGCGCAGGATCCCACCCATCGGCCACCTCCCTTGCAGAACGAAGACGGGGTGATTGACCTAGAAGACGAGCGTTGGCGCGGCAAAGACCAGTAAAATCGACGCATAAGGCGTTCGGTTCTTGCTGCTTTAGTCTAAAGATGATAGCCAAAACACCGAGTTTTTTTATTGGAAAGATGGGCAGATAAATGGCCGAAGAAACACCAAACACAACCGCTGATCAGAATGCACCACAACCCTCGTTGCACATTGTTGGCCAATATATCAAAGACCTCAGCTTTGAGAACCCAAATGCGCCGGCTTCGCTTGCCCCGGGTGCAGCACCGCAAATCGGTATTAGCATAAATGTTAGCGCGCAAAAGCAAGACGAGAAGATTTACGCTGTTGAACTGACGATCAACGCGAAAGCTGAGCGCGATGACAATGTGCTGTTTAATGTTGAATTGGTCTATGGCGGCCTGTTCGACATTCAAAACTTCCCAGAAAACCAAATGCACCCACTTGTGATGATTGAATGCCCACGGCTGATTTTCCCGTTTGCACGTCAAATCCTTTCAAGCATCACTCAAAATGGCGGCTTCCCTCCATTGTTGATGGAACCTGTTGATTTTTCAGCGATTTACCGTCAGAACTTGGAAGCAGCTGCTGCGAAAATCAAAGAAGGCGAAGAGTCGACAGTTAATTAATCTGTCTCTTTGATTATTGGTTTTGTGACCAGTATTTTTGCCAAATTGGCATATCGGACAAGCCAGCGACGAAGTCCTTGTGACTTTGTCGCTGCTTTTCATTTAGGGGTGAGGGTAAGGGCGTTGCGCGCTGTTTAACGCTGGTTTTGGATATAGAGATGCCCGCTTCATCTTTTGTTTCTTGCGCAAGGCTGAAAGCGACCTGCCGGCCGCCGATTAGCTCAAGGTAGACCTCTGCTAAGATCTCACTGTCCAAAAGCGCGCCGTGCAGGGTACGACGGGACAAATCGATACCATAGTTTCGGCACAGCGCATCCAGATTAACCCGCGCTCCGGGATGTTTTTTGCGCGCCAGCAAAACTGTATCAATCACGTCATTTTCAATGCGCGGGAATTTGCTCCATTCGAGTTCAGCCTGCAAGAACCCCATATCAAAAGGGGCGTTGTGGATGATCAGTACAGAATCTTCAATGAAATCAATGAAATCTTGTGCCACATTTTTGAACAGTGGTTTATCTGCCAGAAACTCTTCGGACAACCCATGCACTTTGAAGGCTTCTTCGGGCATGTCACGTTCTGGATTGCAGTATTTGTGGAATGTTTTGCCGGTTGGAATATGGTTCATCAGTTCAACACAGCCAATTTCCACCAACCGATCGCCCTTTGCAGCGCTCAAGCCTGTGGTTTCTGTATCAAGAACAATTTCCCGAATGCCCATTAATTAGATCGCTTCTACTGGTCTTTGGATGTTGGTCGCCAGTTTAGTCATTCACCAGCGCCCGGCAAGTTTGAATGATTTCATCCACCATTTGTTGGGTTTGATCTGGCGTTTTCCCCGTATCTATCAAAAAATCGGCGCGCTGTATTTTGTCCTGCTGGGACATTTGGCGCTCTTTGATGGCGGCGAATTTTTCTTCGCTCATGCCAGGACGCGCCATAGCGCGTTGCTTTTGTGTTTGATCATCGCAAAAAGTAACGGCGATTTTGTCGAGCGGGTAAGCCTTTCCCGTTTCAAATAGCAGTGGAATTTCCAGTACGACCAGTTTTTGCCCAACATTTTGGTGAAAGGAGATAAATTCATGCATTTTTTGATGCACCAAAGGATGCACAATCGCTTCAAGTTGTGCCAGTTTACCTTTATCGCCCAAGACTTCGCCCGCTAGGGCTGCGCGATCAATTTTTCCATCAATAACCGCTTTTGGGAAAGCCTTACCGACAGGCACTATAGCTTCATTTTGATAAAGCTTATGTACTGCCTTATCAGCATCATAAATGGGCACATGACGTTTCCCAAACATTGAAGCGACGGTCGATTTTCCAGTGGCCATGGAACCGGTAAGGCCAAGTTTTATCACGATTGTGCCCCCAATATCTTTTCACGCAACGTCGAACTAACCGTTGGCCGCGCGCCAAACCAGCGCTCAAAGCCGGGTACAGCCTGATGCAACAACATCCCGACCCCATCTACGGTTCGCAGGCCCGCTTGTCGTGCATCAGCAAGCAATGGGGTTTCAAGCGGCGTATAGACGATGTCGGTGACGATGGTATGTGTTTGTGCAAGGCTTAGATCGAGATCTTGAAACTTTGTCCCCCCCATTCCAACAGCACTTGTGTTAACGATCAAATCTGCATGCGGCGCTAATTTATTGAAATCACTGAGTAACGAAGCGACGAACGGCTTGTTTTCAAAAACTTTGTTTAAAGCGTTGCACAGGGATTGTGCGCGATCGGAGGTCCGGTTCAGCACCCGAATGCTTTGGAAACCACGTTCTGCTAACCCAACCAGGACTGCCCGAGCAGCGCCGCCCGCACCCAAAACAATTGCGTTTTGTATTTCTTTGTCCCAATCAGCCAACCGCTGGTCTAGGTTGGCCAAAAAGCCATACTTATCTGTGTTGTCACCGATTAATCTGCCGTCTTCAAGCCATAAGGTATTCACGGCGCCGATTTTTTCGGCTGTCGCTGTGATTTTGTCGCACAACGTCATTACCGCCTCCTTATGGGGAACGGTTACGTTGCCACCGATGAAGCTGCCACTTTTTATTTGATCCACAAACTCTGGCAAATCTATTGGGGCCACGTCGATTGCCACATAAGTTCCATCAATATTGAGCTCATCAAGCCAGTGGCCGTGTAGAATTGGGGATTTCGAATGGGAAATGGGGTGACCAATAACAAATGCACGTTTCATCTAAATGGCTTTCTGTTCGCGCAACGCGCTTAGCAAAGGCAAGAGCGGTAAACCCAAAATGGTGAAATAGTCGCCATCTATTTCTTTAAAGAAACGAATTGAGGGCCCCTCTAATCGATAGCCACCAACACTTTGCAACAACCTTTCACCTTCCAATTCGATGACATGATCGCGTTCTTGGTTTGAAAAATCGTGCATTGTCAAATGGGCTAGGCTTTGATGCTGCCAAATAATATTGCCGTTTTTAGCGAGTGATACTGCGGCGCAAAGCGTGTGTGTTTTGCCTTTTAACCCGTCTAATTGGTGGCGCAAACCTTCAATATCAATGGGTTTATGCAAATATGAATTATTAATACTCAAGGTTTGGTCTGCGCCGACGACAAGAGCCTGTGGATGACACTGCGACACTTCAATGGCTTTAGCGTCTGCCAATTTTGCGGTTAGGTTTGGTTGATCAAAGGATGCATCGAGCTGTTTCGCTTCAATTTCTCGTTCATCGATTCGGGCAGTTTCTGCAGTGAATTGCAGACCTGCATTCTGCATAAGTTGAATTCTTGTTTTGCTTTTTGATGCGAGAATGATCATAATATCAAAGACTTAACCGGGTTGATTTGCGATATCCACATAGTTATCCACCGTTTGGGGGGCCAAATCGATAAGCGCGGGCAAATTTCGAGTTCCGTGATTTTTATACCCGTTGGTTTGAATCTCATCCACAGGATATGCTCGGTGGACATTGATTGGTGTAAACACGTGCATATGTGGACAGTGAATTGATGTTCAATTCTATCCCAGTTTTTGCACAGGTTATCCCGTTAATATGAACAGGCAAAATATATGTTAACGTTCCGGTAACCAATCGTTTTAAGGTTTTATTCACCATTTGGCGGCTTGGTTCTAAAATCAAACCCACAATTGGCGCGGATTTGCCACATGTGGACAAGACTTGTGGAACGAAAAGAATTCCTGCAAAACACAGGCATAAAGAAGAAGAAGAATCTAAGAATAGAATCTTATTTAGATAGGGATCGGATTAATTGGTGGTAGAAAAGACGGGTCGGAAGTTACTGGATTGTGTCAGAGGATTTGTAGATGACGTGCCACCTATGTGGATTATGCGCCAAGCCGGACGGTATTTACCTGAGTACCGGGAAGTGCGTGCATCCACTAAAGGATTTTTGGACCTATGCTACACGCCGCAAAAGGCTATTGAAGTAACATTACAGCCATTACGTCGCTTTGATCTTGATGCTGCAATCCTTTTTTCTGATATTTTGGTGATCCCCGATGCTTTGGGGCAGGATGTAAGGTTCGAAGTAGGTGAGGGACCAATTTTAACGGAAATCGAGAATGCTAATGATTTGGCTAAACTTGATGTTTCCAGGGTTCTTGAGCATTTAGCACCTGTTTTAGAAACTGTTCGTGGGGTTCGTGCAGCTATTGATGATGATAAGACCTTGATTGGTTTTTGTGGTGCACCTTGGACCGTAGCAACCTATATGCTTGGCGGGCGTGGATCTCCTGATCAAGCTAAAGCAAGACTTTTTGCGTTGGCTCATCCCGACTTTTTTGCGCAATTGATGGACATGTTGGTTGAGGCCAGCGCGCAATATTTATTGGCCCAACTTGACGCCGGTGCAGATGTTGTACAGATTTTTGAAAGTTGGGCGCTGAACCTGGACGAAGTGAACTTTGAGAACTTCGTGGTCAAACCAACGGTGAAGCTGGTGAACAAAGTACGTGCTGTGCGCCCTGATGCGCCAATTATTGGGTTTCCGCGTGGCGCAGCAACTATGATCCCAGGGTATATTAAAGCAACTGGGGTTAATGCTGTTGGGTTGGACTATGCTATGCCGTTGGCTTATGCGCGGGACAATATTTCGCCATTGGCTACCGTTCAGGGCAATCTTGATCCCTTGCGTTTGGTTTCTGGTGGCAAGCAAATGCTTGATCGCGCTGATGAAATTGTTACAGCATTTAAAGGTCGGCCGCACATTTTTAATTTGGGACACGGTATTGTGCCGCAAACACCAATTGAAAATGTAGAGGCACTCGTAAACCACGTTAAGGGTCACTGAGCGAATGGAATGGGTTAAAGCGCTGCATGTTATTTCTGTGATCGCTTGGATGGCGGGGCTTTTGTATTTGCCCCGACTATTTGTTTATCATTGCGATGCGGTGCATGGTTCTGTTCAGTCTGATACGTTTATCATTATGGAGCGGCGCTTGCTTAAAGCGATCATGACGCCTGCGATGATTGCCTCTTGGATCTTTGGATTGTGGTTGGTTTTTGGCTTTCAAATGGCAAGTATTGGTGACATTTGGGCCTGGATTAAAGGGCTTGGTGTTATTGGTCTCACGGGCGTTCATGTTCACTTGGCTGGTCATCAAAAGGCTTTTGCTGCGGGTGAAAACAAAAAACCAAGCCGCTATTTTCGTTTGATCAATGAAGTGCCAACGATATTGATGATATTGATTGTTATAATGGTGATTGTTAAGCCGTTTTAGCTTTTGAATTCGTGGATTTTGACGATTTTTCCTTGTCAAAGTTCACTATTTGCGATATACACCGCCAACTCCAACGAAACACATCGGTCCTTTCGACAAATCGACCTCGTTTACGTCTCCCCACCCCATTATTATGATCTGCCAGCACCAGGATACGTCCTTTATGCAGAATATGAAGCTCAGTGAGCTTAAGGCTAAAAAGCCAGCCGAATTGTTGGCGTTTGCCGAACAAGTAGAAGTAGAAAACGCAAGCACATTGCGCAAACAAGAATTGATGTTTGCCATACTTAAAGAACTTGCTGAAAATGACGTAGACATCACGGGTGAGGGCGTTGTTGAGATTCTACCGGATGGATTTGGCTTCTTGCGCAGTCCTGATGCGAACTATTTGCCGGGTCCTGATGATATTTATGTGAGCCCATCACAGATCCGCAAGTTTTCTTTGCGCACAGGGGATACTGTTGAGGGTCAAATCCGGTCCCCTAAGGATGGCGAGCGCTATTTTGCTTTGCTTAAAGTGAATACGGTCAATTTTGAAGAACCTGAACGCGCACGGCACAAAATCAACTTTGACAATTTGACGCCGCTTTATCCTGAAGAACGTTTCAAAATGGAAGTTCAGGATCCCACGAGTAAAGATAAGAGTGCGCGCATTATTGATTTGGTCGCACCTTTGGGCAAGGGCCAGCGTGCATTGATTGTTGCACCACCTCGAACAGGTAAGACCGTATTGTTGCAAAATATTGCACAATCAATCGCTACCAATCACCCAGAATGTTACTTGATCGTACTTTTGATCGACGAACGCCCTGAAGAGGTTACTGATATGCAGCGCTCGGTGCGCGGCGAGGTGATTTCATCCACGTTTGATGAACCGGCCAGTCGTCACGTTCAAGTGGCGGAAATGGTTATTGAAAAAGCAAAACGTTTGGTCGAGCATAAGCGCGATGTTGTGATTTTGCTTGATTCGATTACCCGGTTGGGACGTGCCTACAACACCGTTGTCCCTTCCTCTGGCAAAGTATTGACCGGTGGTGTGGATGCAAATGCGCTACAGCGCCCTAAACGTTTCTTTGGTGCTGCACGTAATATTGAAGATGGTGGTTCTCTTACGATCATATCAACGGCGCTGATCGATACCGGCAGCCGGATGGATGAAGTGATCTTTGAAGAGTTTAAGGGAACTGGGAACTCAGAGATTATTTTGGATCGCAAAGTAGCGGACAAGCGGATATTCCCAGCAATCGACATTACAAAATCTGGCACACGTAAAGAAGAGCTTTTGGTCGAACCCGAAATGCTCAAGAAAATGTATGTGCTGCGTCGTATTTTGAATCCAATGGGCACCGTTGATGCTGTTGAATTCTTGCTCGACAAATTACGCCAAACAAAATCAAACACCGATTTCTTTGATTCAATGAACACCTAGGGCAATAAAATGACACTTGGACAGCAATCAGACACAATTGTCGCGCTGTCATCGGGTCAATTGCCATCGGGTGTTGCTGTTATCCGGGCGTCGGGGCCCGGTGCAGGGGACATTTGTGCTCTGTTTGGAATCAAACAACCTGCCGCACGTTTCGCAAAATTCGCAAAACTAAAGTCCCCCATCGATCATAGTGTGATTGATGAGGGATTAGTTTTGTTCTTTCCAAATCCGGCTAGTTTTACTGGAGAAGACCTTGTTGAGCTGCAAGTACATGGCAGCCGCGCTGTGGTGCAATTCGTGTTGGATCAAATGATCCAAATGCCCAGTGTACGGCTTGCTGAAGCTGGGGAATTTACCCGTAGAGCGTTTGAGAATGGCAAGTTAGATCTAACCCGCGTCGAGGGTATTGCTGATCTTATTGACGCTCAGACCGAAAGCCAAAGGGCACTTGCGGCGGCACGAATGCAAGGCGGCCTCAGCGAGAAACTGTCCACTTGGCGCCTGCAATTGGTAAAACTGCGTGCAGAGATCGAGGCGAGATTAGATTTTTCTGACGAGGATGATGTACCTTTTGAGCTGCCTATCACTTATAGCAGCGACCTAAAAAAGCTACACGAAGAAATCTCCTGCGAACTTGGTGAGTTTAATCAGGGACGCATGATCCGCGAAGGTGTGCGTGTGGCGCTTGTAGGCCATCCTAACGTTGGCAAGTCTTCACTGCTGAATGCTCTTTCGCGATCAGAGGTGGCTATTGTGACTGAAGTCCCCGGCACCACACGTGATGTCATCGAAGTTGAAATAGATCTCGGCGGCGTTTTGTTTCGATTATTTGATACGGCCGGTATCCGAGAGACCGTTGATCATGTGGAGAGCATTGGCATTGAACGAACACGCAATTCGGCCTCGTTGGCCGATATCGTGATCGGCTTGACGGACGATGGCCAATTGCCTGATGGGTTTTCGTTTGACATGATCGTTGGCACAAAATTGGATTCACGTGAAACAGATGCCAAGTTTTCCGCTGATGTTAATATCAGTGTAAAAACAGATGATGGACTAAAAGCGTTCAAAAAACTACTTGTGGATCAGGTAACCAAGATGAATGATTCACGTGAAACATTGCTTATTTCTCACAAACGTGATCAGGCCGCATTGACTGAAGCGCGGGATGCGCTGGATCGAGCATCAAAATTGGTGTATGCACCAGAGCTGCTTGCAGAAGAACTCAGAGTTGCCTCCTACGTCTTAGGTCGTCTGATCGGCGAGGTGGGCACAGAAGATGTACTTGACGAGCTCTTCGCTGGTTTTTGTATTGGCAAATGATTCACGTGAAACAAAGTGTTGGAAAAAGCATGACGGATAGATTTGATGTCATCATCGTGGGTGGTGGACATGCTGGTTGTGAAGCTGCAGCTGCTTCAGCACGCCTTGGCGTGAAGACTGCTCTCGTCACCCACAAATTCAACAAAATTGGTGAAATGTCGTGCAACCCAGCGATCGGCGGTTTGGGTAAAGGGCATTTGGTCCGTGAAATTGATGCGCTGGACGGTTTGATGGGCCGAGTGGCAGATCAGGCTTGTATTCAATATCGCATGCTCAATCGACGTAAGGGTCCTGCTGTGCGCGGGCCGCGCATGCAGGCAGATCGAAAACTCTATAGAGAAGCCATGCAGGCCGCAATTGTTGCGCAGGAAAACCTCAGCGTGATCGAGGGTGAAGTTGACGATCTTATTGTTGATCGAGACGTCATTCAGGGCGTGGTTTTGGGTGATGGCACCAGTATTGGTGCTGAAGAAGTGGTGTTGACGACTGGAACGTTCTTGCGTGGCCTAATTCACTTGGGTGAACAGCAGATTCCTGCGGGGCGTGTTGGCGAAAAGCCCGTATTGGGTCTTTCTAAACGTCTGGAAGCGTTGGGTTTGCGCCTGGGTCGACTAAAAACAGGTACACCGCCACGTTTGGACAAAAACTCCATCGATTGGGATCAGTTAGACGTGCAGCACGGGGACGAGGATCTTGAACCACTTTCTGCACTAACCAAGAAAATTACCGTACAACAAGTGCCCTGCTACATTACGCGCACTCATGCGGGCACACACAAGATCATCCAAGATAACTTACAAAAGTCTGCCATGTATTCCGGCCGTATCGAGAGCTTAGGGCCGCGCTATTGTCCTTCGATCGAAGACAAGGTCGTCAGGTTTGCGGATCGGGACTCACATCAAATCTTCTTGGAACCAGAAGGTTTGGATGATGATAACATATATCCAAACGGGATTTCGACGAGCCTTCCTGAAGATGTTCAGCTGCTCGTTGTACGCTCTCTGCCAGGGTGTTCGCATGCCATCATTAATCAACTTGGTTACGCGATTGAATATGACTATATTGATCCACGAGAATTGGATCACACATTGCAACTCAAGCGTTTACCTGGTCTATCACTTGCTGGGCAAATTAATGGCACCACGGGCTATGAGGAGGCCGGCGCGCAGGGGTTGTTGGCGGGAGCGAATGCTGCAAAGCGCGTATTAGGTGAAGAACCAATCAAACTTTCTCGCACTCAGAGTTATATCGCTGTGATGGTCGACGATTTGGTGACGCGTGGGGTGACAGAACCCTATCGTATG
>NZ_CAKZPW010000191.1:0-6533 GCF_937139385.1 uncultured Maritalea sp.
GTGGCGCATTGTTAAGTGCGCCACTTTGCACAAGGCTAACGAGTTCAAGACTAGTCGGCTCAATGGCTGCGAAAAGGTTCGAAGAAGCCAGCTCACGCACCGCAACACTGTAAGTTCCAAACTCAAGCGTCGACATGGTTTGTGTCTTTGTATTGAAATATTGGATCGCGCCATCTTTGAGTTTTATGTAAAGCGTGTCGTCGGCGCGCGAAAGCTGGGATTGGGCCGCAAAGGTTGTTTGGTTTTTGAGCGGATCACGAGCGTCGTGCAAAAAGAACCCAAGCCCGGTTCCGTCGTCAGCGCGCCCCGCAATCATAAGCGTTAAATCAGGCGCAATGTCTGTAAACTGGCCGGGTCGCGAAGAGTTTGCAATCAAGTCGGCGTTAATTTCATCCGCACGAGCCGCTGCAAGTTGATTGGTTTTGGGCACCAATTGGTGGACAAGCGTTGCATCAAAAATGATGCTGATCAGCAAGAATAAGCCAATCGATTGCCAAAGGGGCTTAATACCGATGCCGGAATGGATGGGAAATAGCTCTTTGCTGACTTGCATGGCCCTGAGCCCGCGTGAAACACCCAAAGCTAAACACAAGTACAAAATGATGCTGATGACTTCTGGCACAACCAGCAGAGATTGGGAAAAGAGGGTAAAGACACCTTGCCCCTTTGCTGTCACCACATCAATGGTGCGCAACAATTGAACCATCCAGCCCAAAAAGGCCAAGAGCAAAACAAAGCCAATCGAGGCGGCAAAATATTTGCTCAGTAAATATCGCGCAACGTGAGTCATGTTTGATGTTTTGCCACGAAGGTTTGCCCACGTACAGACTTCAATTCTTGATCACACAAGTTGATAAGCGCAATTGACCATTGAACTTTGATTTGTCCCGGCGCAGGATGGGCAAAACTGGCGTCGCATGTTCGACGTCCCGCCCCATAACGACCAAAATCATTCAAGTGGAACACATTGATGGATCAAATACTCAGCCTTAAAATTGAAGGTTTTGCCAAGACCAAAGCCAAGCAAATATGCTTGATTGTTGCTGATGAGCTTGCCCTAGGGGAAGAAGCAACAAAAATATGGGAGGCAACGGGCCAAGATCTATCCGCTTTGTCAAAAGCTGCAGATTTTGTTGCGAAAAAGTCGAGCTTTTTGAATGTGTTTGCTCCAACTGGTGTGGATGCCGATCGAATTCTGTTGGCTGGCATTGGCGATTTGAACGCTGATACGGACTTAAAAGAATTTGCCTCCGCCGGTGGCACAATTGTCAATCAGTTGCGCGCCCAAAAAGCCGAGAATGCAGAAATCGTTTTTGATTTGGATGCCAGCGCCGAGCAAATCGCTGCTTTCGCCGCAGGCATTCGCCTTGGTCACTATCGCTTTGATAAATACAAAACCAACCCAGGCAAAACTGACGATCTCCCCCCAGCAGAATTAAAACTCGTGCTAAGAGTCGCAAACCAAAAGGCCGTAACCGCAGCCGATAAAATCCGCGATGCGGTGACCCAAGGCACCATTTGCGCCCGCAATTTGGTCAATGAACCAGCAAATATTCTGGGCACTGTCGAATTTGCGCAAGCCGCAAAAGACCTTGAAGAGCATGGCCTTGAAGTTGAGATTCTTGACGAAAAGCAAATGACACAGCTGGGCATGGGGTCCTTGTTGGCGGTCGGCTATGGCTCACGCCGTCCATCGCATTTGGCGATTATGAAATGGAATGGCGGCAAAAAAGCTGACGCGCCAATCGCCTTTGTGGGTAAAGGCGTGGTGTTCGACAGCGGTGGCTTATCGATCAAGCCAGCTGGCGGCATGGAAGACATGAAAGGTGATATGGGCGGCGCAGCGGCTGTGACCGGCATCATGAAAACCCTTGGCCTGCGCAAAGCCAAAGTGAACGCGGTTGGTGTGATTGGCCTGGTGGAAAACATGGCAGACGGTAACGCCATGCGCCCAAGCGATATCATCACCTCAATGTCAGGTCAGACCATTGAAGTTTTGAACACAGACGCTGAAGGCCGCTTGGTTTTGGCAGATGCGCTTTGGTACACCAAAGAAACGTTCAAGCCAAAATTCATGGTCAACCTTGCGACGCTCACTGGCGCAAACATGGTGGCGCTGGGCGATCAACATGCGGGCCTTTTCTCAAATGATGATGAATTATCGCAAAATCTGACCCAAGCGGGTTTGGACACAGGCGAGCGGGTTTGGCGCATGCCCATGGGCCCAGAATATGACAAGCTGATCAATTCAAAATTCGCAGATATGAAGAACATTGGCGGGCGTTGGGCAGGGGCAATCACAGCCGCTCAGTTCCTCAAACGTTTTGTCGGCGAAGTGCCTTGGGCGCATATTGATTTGTCCACCGCCATGAATGTGCCCGCAACCCCAATTTGCAAAAGCTGGGGCACTGGCTTTGGTGTAGCGCTACTCGATAAAATGGTGCGCGATCATCACGAATAGGCAGATGCTCAAAAGGATCGGTGTACCGAATTGACCGAGATTTTGTTTTACCATTTGGAGCAGCGCCCCGCAGAGGCGGTGCTGCCCCTTTTGCTTGAAAAAACGCTGGAGCGCGATTGGCGTGCCGTGGTGCAAGTTGGCGATGCAAGCGAACTTGACGGGCTCGACACCGCGCTTTGGTCTTATCGTGACGATAGCTTTTTGCCCCACGGCATAGGCGAAGGCGAACTGGCCGCCGAACACCCCATCGCGCTTGTAGCTGACCAATCTAACCCCAATAACGCACAGCTGCGGTTTTTCGCCAAAGGGGCCGTACCCACAGATGCGGGAACCTACGAACGGCTGGTCTATATGTTCGACGGCCACGATCCAGATGCCGTAACCCGCGCCCGGGAAGCCTGGAAAGCGCTCAAACCTGATCATCAATTGACCTATTGGCAACAAGAGCCAAACGGCAAGTGGGTGAAGAAAGCTTAGCTTAGAGCATAGTGTTGCGTTGGTGCGCTTTGGGGGCGGGGTGCGGAGAACATGGCCGTTCGGTGCGCTTGATCGAGCGATTACTATAGTGCACAAATAATAGCACTCGGCTCAGCCGAAGTGCTCATTTAAACCACCTTCAAGCCGAAGATGCGACCATGGCAACGGACTTAGATTTCTCCTTCAATATGTTGCCCGTTCCAGCGCGACGGCACATCCGGGTTTTTCAAGTCCACCAATTTCTTGATCGTTTTGCGATGGGTTTGACGGTTGCCGTTGTCGCACTGGCGTTGACTGATCGAGGTATGGACCTCTTCCAGATCTCACTGCTTTTTGGGGTTTATTCACTTACGACTATGGCGATGGAGCTCCCATTCGGGGGATTGGCCGATAGCATTGGACGCAAGCCGGTCTTTCTGGCGGCGGTCGTCGCCAGCATGGTCTCTCTCGCACTCTTTCTTTCCACCAGCGATTTCAATGTACTCGCGCTCTCATTCGCCTTTATCGGTATTGGACGAGCATTACGGTCGGGCACGCTCGACGCTTGGTTCGTTGAGACCTTCAAGGCCGTTGCGCCAAATGTGGATGTTCAACCCGCTCTTGCAAAAGCGCAATGGGCCAATGCTATGGGCTTGGCAATTGGGGCGGTTTTAGGGGGGCTACTGCCCGATCTCTTCGGCTCGGCGGCGGAGAAACTGGGTTTCAGTGTCTATGATGTTTCTTACGCGGCGAGCGTCTTGGTAATGCTTCTCGTGTTCGTCTACACCCTATTTGTAATCGTAGAAAAACCGCGTCCGCTGAACCCTCAAGCTCTTAAACAGGGGTTTGCAGCTGTACCTATGGTGATCAAAGACGCAGGTCTTCTCGCCATTAGAACCCCGACGCTGTCTTTGCTTTTGCTTGCTCTCGCGCTATTCCTAATGGCGACCAACCCAGTTGAGGTGGTTTGGCCGACCCATGCAAAGCCCATGTTAGAGGAAGGTTATGCAAACACGCTCATTGGTGTCCTCACCGCAGCCTACTTTTTCTCAATTGCGTTCGGCGCGTCTTTGTCCTCTCGCATCAGTCGGATGTTCAGGCGGCGGCACGCGATAACATTGGCGGTGGTTTTTGCCTGCATGGCGGGCATTCAAATCGCATTGGCCCTGCAAGGCGACATCTTCGGCTTCGTGATGGTTTTTATCCTCTATTCTGTTGTGCTTGGTGTTTCTGAGACGCCAGCCAGCAGCATACTGCACAGTTGCGTTGAAGACCGCCAGCGATCAACAATGTTGTCCCTAAGGTCGCTCATACAGCAACTTGGAGCAGCTTTGGGTCTAATTTTGGCCGGCGCTATCGCTGAGGTTTATTCTACGCCCATCGCTTGGATGGTCGGCGCCGTTTTTCTGCTCGTCGCCGTGATCTTGATCGGTATCCTGGTTAAACGCCTTGCCGCAGCGCCTGGATAGAAGCATTCACGCCAAGCGCTGTAATCGGTAACCTGAATGCAAAACGGCCCCCACACATCGACGCTTGCCCCAAACAAAAAAGGGTGACCCCGGATCAAGTCCGGGGTGCCGAAGTCTTATAAAGAGAAATGCCCGAAGTGACTCACCCAATGCACAAAGAGCAGGGGGCACAATTCAACCCCTTTGGCATTCCCGGACTTGAGCCGGGATCACATTTGAAAAGCGCAGCCAAGAGCCGCACTCTCCCTAAATCGCAATCGGGTGCCTAATGGCCCAATAGTCTAGCCGTTCGGATTTTCCAGAATATCTTTTGCGACTTGGCCGAAGTACAGGTTGACGATTTCATAGCAAACGATGACTTCTTCGTTTTCAGAATCGTAATAGGCGTTTTCTTCGCCGCATTCACGGCCAACAAAACTCACCGGCTTGCGCAATTCAATTGTATCCGTGATTTCTTTGGCAACTGTTTCAAGCAGTTGCGAGTTTTTAAGCAGTTCGGCTGCGCCCTCATGCTCTTCAGTTGCTGGCTCATAAGAAACAGTGATCGGTTGGCCGTTATTGCCTTGTGCAATAAACGTTTCATTCAATCGGTTCCAGTTGCCTGCAATTTGCTCATAGTCAAAGGCGCAACTTTCTTGACGGTCCGGGTCAATGCCCACTTCGTCGGCAAGGTCGCCAAACAGCTCAGCGTCAGAGCCAACCATCAAACAAATCACTTGGAAAGCGCGTTGTAAATCTAGGCTATGCAAATCATACATGGCCGCGTCTTCGATTTCTTCAGGCCCTTCATTGTTGGAATAGAAGAACGAATTTGCCGCATCAATCAGCATCGCGTCTTTATTGTCGTCTTCCGCTGCCAACAGCATCACGGTGGCGATATTGTCGGCTGCGTCCTCTTCTTTGCCCAAAATAGGCAATTGAAACTGGGAAATCAGCATATGACCAACTTCGTGATAAAGCGTGGCCGCCGTTGCGTTTACGGCAAACGTCGCCGCTTGATTATACTGCTGTTCGGTCAATTCCTGCGATTGGCCCACTGTGCTCAACATCGCGCCACAAATGAATGTGGCGATTGCAAAACCCTTCTTCATTGGTCGCTCCTCCCTAACGTGTTTGTTGCTCTTTTTCGGCACTTTCTAACGCTTCGACCTTATCCAACCAATTTGTTTCTGCCAATTCTATTTCGTTCAAGCAATCGGCCCGGTCTTTACCCAGTTTCACGGCCAATTCGGGGTCTTTTTTAAACAAGTCAGGGTCGCTCAACTCTTGGTCGACTTTCTCAAGTCTTTTGTTGAGCTTTGCGATGTCAGCTTCAAGCGATTTTATTTCTTTGCGCAAGGGGGCAAGTTCTGCCCGCAAAGCGGCGGAGGCTTTGCGGTCTTGTTTCTTATCAGGTGAACTCTGGTCTTTTACTGCTTCGTTTTTCCCGTTTTTTTTTGAGCCACCAAGGATTGAGCGCTGGTAAGTGTCCAGATCATAGTCACAAACCGAAATTGTACCGTTTTCCGCGATCCAAAGCTGATCAACGGTGGCTTCGATGAGGTGGCGGTCGTGGCTGATGATCAACACCGCGCCTTCATATTCATTGAGCGCCTGCACAAGTGCATCACGGCTATCAATATCCAAGTGGTTGGTTGGCTCATCCAAAATCAGAATGTTCGGGCCAGAGAAGGTGATCAATCCCATCAACAGCCGGGCGCGCTCACCACCCGAAAGATTTTCGGTTAGTGTTTCCATGCGCGACGTTGAAAGACCCATTTGGGCAACGCGAGAACGGCGCTTCGCCTCGCTATCGTAGGGCATTAGCGATTCAACGTGCTGCAGCGGTGTCTCTTTTGGGCGCAACATGTCCATTTGGTGCTGTGCGAAGTGGGCAATTTCCAACTTGCGGGCTTTGGTCATGCGACCATCTTGCAACTCAATATCACCCGCCAATAGTTTGGCGAATGTGGATTTACCATTTCCGTTGATGCCAACAAGCGCAATCCGGTCTTCCGGATCAATCCGGCCGCTGATCTTGCTCAAAATCCGTGTTTCGCCATAACCAGTTGCCGCATCATCCAAACTGATCAGAGGCGCAGAAACGGCGCGTTGCGGCTGTGGGAAAGAAAAGGGCGAAACATATTCGTCAAACATGGCTGCGATCG
>NZ_CAKZPW010000192.1:0-1689 GCF_937139385.1 uncultured Maritalea sp.
GGGGAAGAACGTTGCATTGCTTGCAAACTTTGCGAAGCGATTTGCCCGGCACAAGCGATCACCATTGAAGCTGGTCCGCGCCAGAATGACGGCACCCGTCGTACCGTGCGTTATGACTTGGACATGGTGAAATGTATCTATTGTGGCTTTTGCCAAGAGGCATGTCCGGTGGATGCGATCGTTGAGGGGCCAAACTTTGAGTTTGCGACGGAAACGCGCGAGGAGCTTTATTTCGATAAAGATAAGCTTTTGGCGAACGGCGACCGTTGGGAACGCGAAATTGCGGCAAATCTTGATGCTGACGCGGCATATAGGTAGGGAAAACAAATGACACTAGAAATTGCTTTTTTCTATCTGTTCGCTGCAACAGCGATCGTGAGCGCGGTGATGGTGATTTCATCGCGTAATCCGGTTCATTCGGTGATGTTCTTGATCTTGGCGTTTGTGAACGGGGCAGGGATCTTCATGTTGGCTGGCGCTGAATTTTTAGCGCTGCTGCTGATCGTTGTTTATGTGGGCGCTGTGATGGTGCTGTTCTTGTTCGTTGTAATGATGCTCGATGTAGACTTTGCGCAATTGCGGCAGGGCTTTTTGCAATATGCCCCCATCGGGGCAATGGTGGGCGGCATTTTATTGGTCGAATTGATCATGGTCGCTGGGTCGTTTTTGATCACGCCCGAGGTGGCTGGTTCAAGCGTGTTGCCGTTGGTTGAAGGTGTCTCAAACACCGAAGCGCTCGGGTTGGTGCTTTACACCAGATATGTCTATCTGTTTGAAGCAGCTGGTTTGATTTTGTTGGTGGCGATGATTGGGGCAATCGTTTTGACATTGCGCCATAAACCACACGCAAAACGCCAAGACATTGCGGCACAAGTTGGCCGTAAACGTGAAGATGCAGTGGAAGTTGTATCTGTTGAAAGTGGCAAAGGGATTTAATCAGGGGCTCAAATGATACCAGTTATTCCACTAGGTCATTTTTTGACCGTCGCAGCCGTACTGTTCACTCTTGGGGTGTTTGGCATTTTCCTTAATCGGAAAAACGTCATCATTATCCTGATGTCAGTTGAATTGATCCTTTTGGCCGTTAACATCAATTTCATTGGGTTTAGCGCGCACTTGCAAGATTTGGCGGGGCAAGTATTTGCCTTGCTGATTTTGACAGTGGCAGCTGCTGAAGCCGCGATTGGTTTGGCGATCCTTGTGGTCTTCTTCCGTAATAAAGGTTCCATCGCTGTTGACGATGTGAACGTGATGAAGGGCTAAGGGCATGAACCAAACTCTCCTTCAATTGATCGTCTTCCTGCCGTTGCTCGGCGCGTTGATTGCTGGCCTTCTAGGCCGCTCAATTGGGCACCGCTCCTCAGAAATTGTGACGTCAAGCCTTTTGGTTTTGTCTGCGCTTTTCTCTTGGATTGTGTTTTTGCAATGGACCATGGGCGGCGGTGACGCTGGTCACGGGGCTGAAGCAGGGCACGGTGGTGAACACGCATTTGTTGCAGCTGAATCGGTCAAAGTTGAATTGTTCCGCTGGATTTCGACCGCAGGTCTTGATCTGCATTGGATGATCCGCGTTGACACATTGACGGCGGTGATGCTGGTGGTTGTGACGACTGTTTCCAGCTTGGTGCATATTTACTCGATTGGCTACATGCACGAAGATCCGCATCGTTCGCGTTTCTTTGCTTACCT
>NZ_CAKZPW010000193.1:0-8519 GCF_937139385.1 uncultured Maritalea sp.
CGTATAGGGGATGATCAGTTGCGCCTTGTCACCACTGTCGTACCAATAGGGCAAATCGTCCGCATAGCTGTCTGAAACATAGGCGAAATCACCGATCTCGCATGCCAAATCAACGGTGTTGGCAGAGCAGCGCCCCGTGTACCAGCCCTTTGGGTAGTCACCGGTGACTTCATAATGCAGTTGAATGGCCTCACGCATATGGGTGGCTTCGTCTTCACGGGTGAAGTCTTTATATTCAATCCACTTAAGGCCATGCGAAGCAATTTCCCAATTGGCGTCTTGCATGGCGGCCACCTGTTCGGGTGAACGGGCCAGCGCTGTCGCGACCCCATAAACAGTGACGGGCACATTTAATGTTGTGAACAAATCATGCAGCCGCCAAAACCCGGCGCGGGACCCATACTCGTAAATGCTTTCCATGTTCCAGTGGCGTTGCCCAGCCCATTGTTGCGCGCCAACAATTTCGGACAAAAAGGCTTCAGATGCAG
Source organism: uncultured Maritalea sp. (assembly GCF_937139385.1). Classification (NCBI taxonomy): domain Bacteria; kingdom Pseudomonadati; phylum Pseudomonadota; class Alphaproteobacteria; order Hyphomicrobiales; family Devosiaceae; genus Maritalea; species uncultured Maritalea sp. The sequence goes on from NZ_CAKZPW010000193.1 coordinate 489, forward strand.
CGTCACCATGCAGAACGCAGTTCTCTCCACCTTCTTCATAATTCACAACAAATTGCACAGCGATCTTGGCATTATTGGGCCAATTTGCCTTTGGTGGCTTTGCGCCATACCCCAATATATCGCGGTCATATCGAACGGATTTTGTCACTTGATCATCCATCAGTCGTTGGTTTGGCCTTTTGTGGGCCAAATCACATGTTTTTTGTTAAGATGGGCCGTGCGGCTGATTTGGTCAATCGCATGGTCCGTTGAAGCGCATCCTATTACACTTTCAAAATTTTGACCATTTGTTAAAAAATCTTGACTTTTACGTGTGTTTTAAAGGACAAAGGGGATCGACAGGGGGGATAAATGACCAATCAAAACACCACCGGTAAGCTTACAACGCATGTTTTGGACACCGCTCGCGGTTGCCCGGCAGCGGGCTTAAAAATTGAGTTATTTGATCTTGATGCGGACAATTCCAGCCCGCTCGTGACCGCTATCACCAATAATGATGGTCGCTGCGATGCACCTATGCGCAACGCCTCAAATCTGCGCAAAGGGCGGTACGAATTGCGCTTTCATGTGTCGGACTATTTCACCGCGCAAAATGTGATCCTTGAAAATGGTCAATTCCTTGATGTGGTGCCCATTCAATTTGTGGTGGCGGATGAAACCGCTCATTATCATGTGCCCTTGCTCGTCTCGCCCTATGGCTTTTCAACCTATCGCGGGAGCTAAAAAGTGACCACGCGCCACACGCTAAAATTCTGGCTTAACGACCAACCTATTGAGCTTGATCGTCTGCCCGCCACCCAAACCTTGTTGGACTATTTGCGACTCACCCAGGTCCTGCGCGGCACCAAAGAAGGCTGCGCGGAGGGTGATTGCGGCGCGTGCACCGTGCTGGTGGGACGCCTTGAGGGCGATCAGCTGAAATATGAAAGCGTAAATGCCTGCATCCGATTTGTTGGTTCGCTTGATGGTTGTCATGTGGTCACCATCGAGCATCTAAAAGGCAAAAATGGCGCGCTGCACCCGATCCAGCAAGCTATGGTTACCCATCACGGCTCCCAATGCGGGTTCTGCACGCCCGGATTCGTGATGTCGCTCTATGCCATGTGGATGAGCGAACTTGAGCCGGATGTGGCAACGATTGAACGCTACCTGCAGGGCAACCTATGCCGGTGCACAGGCTATGAGCCGATCATCAAGGCGGCGCTGGCTATTTGCGAACACGGCAAGCTGCACGAGGACTATTTAATCGCAGAGCAAGATCAAATTGTGCAAAACCTGAGCGCATTACAAAACGATCAAATGTTGGCAATTGAAAGCGAAGCTGAAAAACTTTTCGCGCCAGCAACCCTGGATCAATTCGCAAGCATTTATGCGCGAAATCCAGAAGCGACAATTGTTGCAGGGGCAACTGATGTGGGCCTTTGGGTGACAAAGTTCATGCGCGACATTTCCCCTGTGATCTTTACGTCGCGGCTCAAGGATTTCCGCAAAATTGAGGTGAGCGATACCGCGATCACCGTTGATGGGGGTGCAAGTTACACAGATATGTTGGCAGTCATCGACGAGCATTTGCCACAGCTCTCTCAATTCTGGCGTCGAATTGGCGGCGAACAGGTGCGAAATATGGGCACCGTGGGTGGCAACATCGCCAATGGCTCACCGATCGGCGACACCCCGCCGCCTCTGATTGCTTTGGGGGCGACCATCACCTTACGTAAGGGCGATGAACGGCGCACGTTGGAGCTAGAAAAATACTTCATCACCTATGGCAAGCAAGACCGCGTCGCGGGTGAGATTGTTGAACAAATCCACATCCCATTGCCAGACGAAGATCAATTGTTTGCCTGCTACAAAATCTCAAAGCGTCGCGACGAAGATATTTCCGCGCTGTGTGGAGCGTTCAGCGCCAAAATCGACGACGGGCGCATAAGTGATATCCGCATCGCCTTTGGCGGCATGGCTGGCACGCCCAAACGGGCGTCACATGTTGAAGCCGCTTTAAAAGGTGCGCCATGGTCCGAGCGCTCGATTGCCGACGCAAAGCAATTGTTTGAACAAGATTTCGAACCCCTTTCCGATTGGCGTGCTTCGGCCACTTATCGCATGGCCGCCGCGCAAAATTTGCTTGAACGGTTCTATCTTGAACATGCTGATGAAAATGCGATCAGCCTTGATGATCTGCACCAAGCCGCAACCTTGGAGGCGCTGTCATGAACAAACAAATCAAAGGCGGCACACATCAATCCATCGAGCATGAATCTGCCCATAAGCATGTTTCAGGTCGGGCCGAATATTTGGACGATGTGATCGAACCCGCTGGCACGCTACACGCCTATCTGGGACTTTCAACTTGCGCCAATGGCAAAATCAAATCAATGGATTTGGATGCTGTGCGCAAAGCGCCCGGCATTGTGGATGTGCTCACAAAAGACGACATCCCCGGCGAAAACGATGTCAGCCCAACGGGGTTGCACGACGAGCCGATTTTTGCGCGCGGTGAAGTTCACTTTTATGGTCAGCCCTTGTTTGCCGTTGTCGCAAAAACCCGCGATCAAGCCCGTCGCGCAGCCCATTTGGCAAAAGTTGAATATATCAGCGAAGCACCTTTACTGGATGTGAAATCAGCTAAGGCAAACGGCGCTGAACTTGTCACCAAGCCCCTAAAGCTCAAACGCGGTGATGCCGTATCTGCGCTTGAAAATGCGCCAATGCGCATCAAAGGCGAAATGGAAATCGGCGGCCAAGATCACTTCTATCTTGAGGGACATATCGCCATGGCGATCCCGGGTGAAGATGATGAAGTCACCGTTTTCTCCTCCACCCAGCACCCAACCGAAATCCAGCACATGGTGGGCCACGCGTTGGGCGTTTCAGCAAACGCGGTCAATGTGCAAGTGCGCCGCATGGGCGGCGGCTTTGGGGGCAAAGAAACGCAAGGTAGCCTGTTCGCAGCAGTGGCGGCCATCGCCGCCAAGAAGCATGGAGCCGCGGTTAAAATCCGCCCAGACCGCGACGACGATATGGTGGCTACGGGCAAACGCCATGATTTTGTCGCGAGCTATGATGTGGGGTTTGATGAAGCGGGCAAAATCCACGCCATCGACGCTGAGTTCGCGGCGCGTTGTGGTTTCTCAGCAGACCTATCCGGGCCGGTGACAGACCGCGCGCTTTTCCACGCGGACCATTGCTATTTCATTCCCAACGTTGAACTGCGTTCACAACCATTAAAAACCAACACTGTTTCCAATACGGCGTTTCGAGGATTTGGTGGACCACAGGGCATGTTGGGTGGCGAGCGCATGATTGAAGAGATCGCCTATGCGTTGGGCAAAGACCCATTGGAAATACGACGCGCCAACTTTTATGGCGGGGAGGGGAAAAATCTAACCCCTTATCACCAGGTGGTCGACGACAGCATAATTGAGCGCATCGTTGATGAACTCGAAGCAAGCGCGGATTATCAAGAGCGACGAGACGCAGCGCTTGAGTTCAACAAGACCAGCCGCGTTCTAAAGCGTGGTATCGCGCTGACGCCAGTGAAGTTTGGCATTTCCTTCACCGCCACTTGGTACAACCAAGCGGGCGCGCTGGTGCATGTGTACAGTGATGGCACGATCCAGCTCAACCACGGCGGCACCGAAATGGGCCAAGGGCTTTACACCAAAGTTGCCCAGGTGGTTGCAGATGAGTTTCAGGTGGATATCTCCACCATCAAAGTCACCGCCACCCGCACCGACAAAGTGCCAAATACCTCGGCAACGGCCGCTTCTTCGGGTACAGATTTGAACGGCATGGCCGCAGCCGATGCTGCGCAAAAAATCAAGCAACGGTTGATTGATTTTGCGGTTGGAGAATATGACGTCGCCCCTGAAAAGGTACGCTTTGAAAACAACCAAGTCATTGTTGGCGAACAAGCGTTCAGTTTCGCAGATTTCGTTAAAACCGCCTATATGAACCGCGTGCAGCTTTCGGCAACGGGTTTCTATAAAACCCCTGATATCCATTGGGACCGCGACGCGGGCAAAGGCACACCCTTTTATTACTTCGCATACGGGGCCGCTGTATCAGAAGTGGTGATCGATACACTCACCGGCGAATATTTTGTTGAGCGCGTTGATGTGCTGCACGATGTGGGCCGCTCGATCAATGAAGCGATCGACAAGGGGCAAGTTGAAGGCGCATTTGTGCAAGGCATGGGCTGGCTCACCACAGAAGAATTGTGGTGGTCAAAAGACGGACAGTTAAAAACCCACGCCCCTTCGACCTACAAAATTCCCGTTGCCTCAGACAGACCGCGTCAGTTCAATGTGAATTTGGTGAATTGGTCTGAAAACAAAAAACGCACCATCCGTCGCTCAAAAGCGGTGGGCGAGCCGCCCTTCATGCTGGCGATCTCTGTGCTTGAAGCCTTGTCGATGGCGGTGGCTTCTGTTGCTGACTATAAAACCTGCCCAAAACTTGATTCCCCCGCCACGCCAGAACGGATTTTGATGGCTGTGCAAAGGCTCAAAGGGGAATAGGGCATGGGCTTGGCTAAACATCAGCTCCAGTCATTCTTGAAGGCGGGCCCAGCCGTTGACGTTCAAATCACGCAGGTCAAAGGCTCCTCGCCGCGTGACGTTGGGGCGTGGATGTTGGTCAATGCACATGAAATGATCGGCACAATAGGTGGCGGCCAATTGGAATTTATGATGATCGACGAGGCGCGCAAAATGCTGCGCCTAGGTCATCATCAATTGACGTGCACTGTGCCACTTGGGCCAGAAATTGGTCAATGCTGCGGTGGGCAGGTGGAAATTGCTTTGTCGCTGATTGCCAACTCGCAAGATATTTTAGCCCGCCATTTTGCTGAGCAAAATGCAAAACCTGATGTTTTGATTTTTGGGGCCGGGCACGTGGGCAAAGCACTGGCACAAACTTTGGCGCTATTGCCGGTCAATCCAGTTTTGATCGATCAGCGCGCACATGAGTTGCCCAATATATCAGGGGTCGAAAATCGCTTGTCGCCTTTGCCCGAAGCTGAGTTGCGCACAGCAAAGCCGGGCAGTGCCGTTGTGGTGCTCACCCATGATCATGCGCTTGATTTTTTAATTGCCGGGGAAGCGCTTGTACTTAGCAAATTCTCTTATGTTGGCATTATCGGCTCTAAAACGAAACGGGGCGTTTTTTCCAATTGGCTCAAACAGACCTATGATGGTGGCGTTGACGCCAAAAACCTTGTTTGCCCGATAGGTGGGCACAGAGTTCAAGACAAACGACCAGAAATTATCGCGGCGCTTGTCGCGGCTGAAATTATCGCCACTTTGGATCAGGCAGGGCAGCTGGCCAAAAATACACTTGTTCGGGGGGAAGAACATGCCAGATAGTGCAATTTTTTTTGAATGGCTAAGCTTTGGCATCAGGTGGTTGCATGTGATCACCGGTATTGCTTGGATTGGCTCAAGCTTTTATTTCATTGCGCTCGATTTAGGCCTGCGCAAACATGAAAGCCTGCCCAAAGGTGTGCAGGGCGAAGAATGGCAAGTGCATGGCGGCGGCTTCTACCACATCCAAAAATATATGGTGGCGCCACCCAATATGCCCGAGCATTTGATTTGGTTTAAATGGGAAGCCTATACCACTTGGCTTTCTGGCTTTGCCATGCTGGCCATCGTCTATTATGTGGGCGCAGACCTTTATCTGATCGACCGCAATGTGCTGGATGTTTCTTCGCCCGTTGCGATTTTGATTTCAGTTGCATCCCTCACCGTGGGTTGGCTGATTTACGACCAATTGTGCAAGTCGCCCATGGGCAAATCGGACGTCGGCTTGATGTTGTTTTTGTTTGTCGTTCTGGTCGCTATGGCGTGGGGTTACACACAATTGTTCACAGGGCGCGCCGCATTGCTGCACCTAGGGGCGTTCACCGCCACCATTATGTCGGCCAATGTGTTCTTTATCATCATCCCAAATCAAAAGATCATCGTAGACGACCTTAAGGCCGGCAAATCGCCAGATCCAGCTTTGGGCAAACAATCTAAACAGCGGTCTGTGCACAATAACTACCTGACCCTGCCCGTGCTGTTTTTGATGCTTTCCACCCACTATCCACTTGCGTTTGCCACGCAGTACAATTGGGTGATCGCAGCATTGATCTTTTTGATCGGGGTGCTGATCCGCCACTTCTTCAATACCAAACATATGAAAGGCGAAAGCCTTTATTGGACGTGGTTCATTGCGGCGGTTTTGTTCATTGGCATCATGTGGCTTTCAACCAACCCCAAAATTGGCGGGATCACTGAAGACACCGTGGCCAGTTCACAAGCTCAGATCATGATGGCCGATGCGCATTTTGAAGAAGCGCGCGACACGGTGATTGGGCGCTGTTCCATGTGCCATACCGCAGAACCTGCGTGGGAAGGGGTTTCCCAAGCGCCCAAAAACGTCATTTTGGATAATGACGTGGCGATTGCCACCTACGCTCATGAGATTTACATTCTAGCTGGGCGCACCCACGCCATGCCACCGGGCAATGTGACACAAATGAGCGAAGAAGAACGCCAAGTGCTGGTCGCCTGGTTTGAAAGCGCTTCAAAAGGATAAGACATGACTTTGAAGATTTTGCGAGGCCGCGTCTTGAGTTTCAACGACGCGCCAAAAGCACGCGACGACCAAGATTGCCACACCTATCTTGAAGATGGGGCCGTGCTGATTGAAAGCGGGAAAATAATGGCGCGAGGCGAGTTTGCCGATATCGCCAAGAGTGTACCAGCAGATGTCCAAACCATTGATCACCGCCCGCACATCATTATGGCCGGGTTCATCGACACCCATATTCACTTCCCGCAAATGCAGGTGCTCGGTTCCTACGCTGGGTCCTTATTGGAGTGGCTGAACACCTATACCTTTGTAGAAGAGCAACGCTTTGGCGATTTGGCGCACGCCAAGAAAATCGCTGGGCATTTCTACGACGAAGTGATCCGCCACGGCACTACTACGGCAGTTGCCTATTGCTCTGTGCACACTCAATCCGTCGACGCCTATTTTGAAGAGGCGCAAAAGCGCAATATGCTGATGCTTGGCGGCAAAGTGATGATGGACCGCGAAGCGCCTGAGGCCCTAAGGGACACGCCCCAATCAAGCTATGACGACACCAATGCACTGATTGAAAAATGGCACGGCAAGGGCCGTAACCATTATGCGATCACCCCGCGCTTTGCCATTACCTCTACGCCTGAGCAATTGGAAATGGCCGGGGCCTTGGCCAAAGAGCACCCAGATTTGCACGTTCAAACGCACTTAAGTGAAAACAAAGCCGAGATTGAATTCACCAATTCGCTTTACCCGGAAATGGGCGACTATTTTGGTATCTATCAGCACTATGGCTTGGCGGGCGAGAAATCACTTTTTGGCCACTGCATTCACCTTGAAGACCGCGAACGCGACGCGATGATAGAAACCGGTTCGGTGGCGGTTTTCTGCCCCACCTCGAACCTGTTCATCGGCTCGGGCCTGTTCAATTGGGACCGGGTTGCAGGACCTCAAGATAAAGGCAGGATCGCCATCGCAACGGACGTGGGCGGCGGCACCAATTATTCGATGCTTAGAACGCTGGACGAAGGGTATAAAATCCTCAACTTGCAGGGTCAGCGCATGAACCCGCTAACATCGTTCTATCAAATCACGTTGGGCAATGCGCGGGCGCTATCACTTCAAGAAAAAATCGGCACACTGGATAAAGGCACTGACGCTGACATTGTGGTGCTCAACGCCAATGCCACGTCAGCCATGCAATTGCGAATGGAAACCGTGACGACTTTGGAGGAAGAATTGTTCCTCTTGCAAACCATTGGCGACGACCGCGCGATTGTTCAGACTTATGTGGCGGGTGAGGCCTTGAAAGCCGGCCTGAACTAACCGGGGTTATTGACCCCGCATCAAGTGCGGGGCGGTCCGGGTAGTCGAGTTTTCTTCAGTGCACCGTCCCGGCCTACGAGCCGGGACCAATCAAGATGGTGACGCTTGCGCATAGCACCATTTGGCGGGGGTGCC
>NZ_CAKZPW010000194.1:0-7815 GCF_937139385.1 uncultured Maritalea sp.
CCACAAGTGGACAAACTGGAGCAAGCCCTGCAACGATCATGGGCACGCGAGAAGACGTGATTGCCGCCACAGATCGTGTGAAGATCACAACGGGCGCTCTTGAAGGTTCAATCAACTTGGTGGGTGGTCGCTTGGACGATCTTCACCTCTCTCAATACCGCGAGACAATTGATGATGACAGCCCAATCATCACGCTGCTTTCTCCTCAAGGCACGCCAAAACCCTATTTTGCTGAGCAAGGCTGGACAGCATTGGCAGGCTCAACAATTACTTTGCCAAAACCATCAACCATCTGGAGTGTTGAAGGTAATTCGACGCTCGGTGTAAATGCACCTGTTACTTTGGTATTTGATAATGGCCAAGGGCTTGTATTCAAGCGCACTTTCGAGCTCGACGAGAACTACCTGTTCACCGTGAAGCAAACCGTTGAGAACAACACGGCAGGCGATATTGCGCTTTACCCTTATTCATATGTCACGCGTCAAGAAACACCGGAAACTTCTGGCTACTTCATTTTGCATGAAGGACCGATTGGTGTGTTGGGAGATGCGAACCTTATTGAGCTTGGCTACAAGGATTTGGTTGAAGACAGCCGCAAGAAGTTCGACGCGAAATCTGGCTGGCTTGGTTTTACCGATAAATATTGGGCAGCGGCTGTATTTCCAGAAGCCGGCGCAACAATCAATGCCCAATTTGATTACAAGAAAACTGATGGCCGCGATACCTATCGTGCTAGCTATGTAACCACCGAGCCAACTGTTGTAGCCGCGGGCACAACAGCTGAGCACAAAAGCTATGTGTTCGCTGGTGCCAAGGTTGAAAGAATCATTGATTCATACGAGACGGGCCTGGGTCTTGATCGACTTGAATTGCTGATTGACTGGGGTTGGTTCCACTTCATCACTAAGCCATTGTTCTACGTCATCCGTTTCTTGAATGACATTTTGGGCAACTTCGGCCTCGCCATTTTGGCTGTGACTGTATTGATCAAGATTTTGTTCTTCTGGTTTGCGAACAAATCATACGCCTCGATGGCGGGTATGAAAAAAGTTCAGCCGGAAATGAAAGAAATCCAAGAGCGTCACAAAGAAGACCGTATGGCCCAACAGCAGGCCATGATGGAGCTTTACAAACGCGAGAAGATCAACCCAATGAGTGGTTGCTGGCCGGTGCTTATTCAGATCCCGGTGTTCTTTTCGCTCTACAAAGTGTTGTTCGTCACCATTGAAATGCGTCAAGCGCCGTTCTTTGGTTGGATTCAAGATTTGGCTGTTCCAGATCCCACGAACTTGTTCAACCTGTTTGGCCTTATTCCTGTCGACCCGACAGCATTGCCATTAATCGGTGGCTTCCTTGTGCTTGGCGCTTGGCCGTTGATCATGGGTCTGACCATGTTTGTGCAAATGCGCCTTAACCCTCCACCAGCAGATGCAACACAAGCTGCCATCTTTGCTTGGATGCCTGTGATCTTTACGTTCATGTTGGCGGGCTTCCCAGCTGGCTTGGTGATCTATTGGGCATGGAACAACTTCTTGTCCATCTGTCAGCAGTATTTCATTATGAAACGGCATGGCGCGGATGTTGATATTATTGGCAACATCTTGGCGAGTTTCAAAAAGAAAGCGCCTGATGGCGATGCCAAATAATTTCGAGTAGGTCCCATAGACCTCCTCCAAAAAAAGCTTAAGATCGCGTCGAACCCTCGGCGCGATTTTTTTGTGGTGTATTATGTTTGGTCCGGACCCTAAAAACCCAACGCCTCTGCCTGGCATTGATCAACTTATCTTTCTAAAGAACTTCATCACCCGACCAGACATTCAAGTCGGTGACTACACCTATTACGACGATGATGAAGACGCTGCGGATTTTGAGAAGAAAAACGTGCTCTACCACTATGACTTTGTTGGTGACAAATTGATCATCGGCAAGTTTTGTTCTTTGGCAAAGGATTGCACATTCATGATGAATGGCGCCAATCATACCTTCACAGCCTTCTCTACTTTCCCATTCGCCATCTTCCAAAATGGCTGGGGCGATGGTGATGTGATGCAACTCAAGAGCCAAGCCCGCGGTGACACAATCGTTGGCAACGATGTTTGGATAGGCCGCGGGGCAACAATTATGCCTGGCGTTAAAGTTGGCGATGGTGCCATTGTTGGGGCACAAGCAGTCGTTGGACGAGACGTTCCTCCTTACACCATTGTTGCTGGCAATCCCGCGCGCGAAATCCGCAAAAGGTTTGATGATGAGACCGTTGAATCCTTGCTGAACATCAAATGGTGGAACTGGCCAATTGAAAAAATTACGCGAAATCTTGATGCCATCACCACAGCAGACCTAGACGGCATGCGCAATGCGGTATAGACCGCTCAAATGAGTGAATTTAGCCCCAAAGAAATTGAAGCAGGTCGCCTGCTTTTTGCACGCCCTTGGCAGTTTATCAAAGGATGCGTGCGCATTGACGATCTACCGCCAGGTGATCGGCTTGAGATTGCGTTTGCGGGGCGTTCAAACGTTGGCAAGTCATCTTTGATCAACGCTCTGACAAACCGGGTAAACCTTGCACGCACGTCCAACACGCCAGGGCGTACGCAAGAGCTTAACATATTTGAAGCCGATGATGCCCCTTTACGCATAGTTGATATGCCTGGCTATGGATTCGCAAAAGCGCCCAAAAAGACCGTTGAAAAATGGACACGCCTCATCCACGCTTATCTTAAAGGCCGCGCAACTTTACGCCGTGTGTTCGTGTTGATTGATGGGCGTCACGGCCCCAAGGCGGCGGACGAAACGGTGATGAATGAACTTGATACAGCCGCTGTTTCTTATCAGATCGTTCTTACGAAAGCGGACAAACCAAAAGCTGGTGAACTTGAAAAAGTCATTGCACTAACCAGCAAGATTGTTGCAAAGCACCCCGCTGCCCACCCAGAGATGATTATTACTTCATCTGAAAAGGGAATTGGCATGGAGGAATTGCGCGCCACGATCTCGCGCTTTTAGTATCTGGTTGCCACACCGCGGCTAGCGTTTTCAGGATGCTTGGCGTTGGTGATCTTTCATAAACGAACGCAAATCCGCAGCGGACATAGGCTTTGCGTATAGGTAGCCTTGCAGGGCGTCTACGCCCAAGCTGCGCAAGATTTCCGCTTGTTCTTCGGTTTCAACGCCTTCAGCCAAGACCTCAATATTTAGCGATTTGCCCATATCGATCATAGATTTCGTCAGACGACGCTGATCGTCGGACGAACCAATGGAAGCCACAAACTGCCGGTCAATTTTGATGCGGCTTGGTTGTAGATTGAGCAGGCCAACAATTGAGGCATGACCTGTACCAAAATCATCAATGTCGATTTCGATACCCATTGCTTTGATCTTTGCGAGGTTGCGCTCAACAACCGTGTCGCAATCATCCAAGAAAATGGACTCGAGCAATTCAAAGGTGATTTTTCCGGGCTCTATTTCCAGTTCCTGCAAACGACGCACCAGATTTTCGTCGCGCAAACGTGGCGAAGAGATATTGACCGAGGCTTGTGCTATGGACACACCCTGCTCTTCCCACGATTTCATGTCGTTGAGTACGCTGGTTAGGATTTCATGATCAATTTCGTCGATTACATTTATGTCTTCAGCGACCTTGAGGAAATCATAGGGGGTTAACACGCCTTTATCTGGATGGTCCCAACGCGCGAGCGCCTCCACCCCGATCACTGCGCCTGTATGGGCATCGAATTGAGGTTGGTAGTATGGAACAAACTGACTGAGCTCTAGCCCCCAAAGGATATCCTCAGATACTTCACGTGCTTTGACGATGCGTTCTTGCTGATCATTTGAGAAGAACTCATAGCAATTCCGCCCAAGTTCTTTTGCACGATAGAGGGCAATATCAGACTTCGTCATCAGATCATTTAGATCTGCTTCCCCACTGCGGGCATAGGCGATCCCCACGCTAGCACCGAATCGGCATGGTTGACCTTCGTAGATAAAAGGTACTTTGAGTTTTTCAATGATCGAGTGCGCTAGAGCCGCAAGTTCTGCCTTGTCCAACTCGCGCTCCAAAATGATAACAAATTCATCCCCACCAACTCGAGCGACAAAATCTTGTTCATCCAGAGATTTGCTCAACACTTTGGCCACGTGTCGCAAGGTTGCGTCGCCAGCCAGGTGGCCCAAAGAATCGTTTATCTGTTTGAATCGGTCCAAGTCGATCGCCAGCATTGCAACCATGTTTTCGTTGCGGTCGTTTGGTACATACTCTTCAATCGTTTGATCCAAGAAGCGACGGTTGGGCAACATTGTGAGAGGATCGTGCAGCGCAAGATGTTTGATACGGATTTGCATCCCTTCAAGCTCTACATTTTTGCTTTCGGCCAGTCTTTTTGCCGAGAGCAGATCATCACGCAGATTGACTTCGGCTGTTATGTCCCAATTCACACCAACCATCTTTGGATAGCCATCAATTGGGTGGTAGTAAGCGCATCGTGACTGGAGATGACGTGTGATACCTTGGGGCGTTATGATGCGGAACTGTGTACTGAGTTGTGATTTTTTCTCAATTGCTTCATTGAATGCACTCAAGACCCGTTCTGCATCGTCAGGATGAAGGCTATTGATGAACGCATCACCCGAGCGGGTTGTATCTTGAGGGTCCAGCCCGAAAAGCAAGTTTGTGCGCCGGTCCCAGAATCGATCTCCTGTGACAAGATTTGCCTCCCAAACACCGATATCTGAAGATGAGAGAGCAACATTTAGGCGTTCGGAAATCAGGCCAATTCTCTCTTCACGCATGGCGAGCTCTGCATTTTGCTTTTCACGCTGACGCATAAGGTGGCCAGAATATGCCGTTGGTGCAAAAACGAGTAAGCCCGCGAACAACATTGCAATGCGCAAAGACGTCAAATCTGCAGCATGTGCTTTCCAGCCCCCTTTTGGGCAGGCAAGCATTTGCCATGATCCATTTGGTAAGCTCACATTCACGCGTACCGACTTGTTAAAATCTCGCTTGTCAGGGCCAAAAAATACCTCGCCTCGGGCTCCAAGCGCATCTTTTCCCACAAGTGAAACGTCAATCGGCAAGTCTTTGTTGGTTAGGCCACTGTTTTCATAAAGCTTTTGAACATCAATCACAGCCGAAACAATTCCCCAAAAGCGTTGCGTACCGTCCGGATTGTCCGTGAATACGGGGAAACGGCCAATGAAGCCCTGACCGCCTTGAACCAGATTTACGGGGCCAGCCAAAATAAGACTTCCGCTGTCACGCGCTCTTAGCGCGGCAGCACGCTGCGCAACATTTTGGTTATAATCGAGCCCGATCGCTTTTTCGTTGCCTTCTCGCGGGTGTATCATTGATATTACAAGATCAGGTGCACCTGCGATGACGGTAAGCTCTGAATGCCCGTCAAATAGGTTCTTGGCTAATCTCTCAAACTCTGCCGGTGTCATGTCTGGTTGCCCGGACAATACCGACACCAACCCTTTGGCCAACTGCAGATTTGAGTTTATGTTTCCCTCTAACTGGGACCGCAATAGGTTTGCGTGGCTTGTTACTTCTTCACGTACGGTCTGCTCGTGAATGGACCGACTTTGGTATTCAGAATATTGCCAAAAACACACAGTTAGTACGAGTGCAATTAACGCTGGAATATTCGTCGCACTCCACACGTGTTTCTTAAACCAATTCAATATCCGTACCAACATGCCAGCTCAATTGCCTATAGTGGAAAATAACTACTATGAGACTTTATGAATGGAATGATTAATTATTGATTTAGTCGGACCTATTCAAGAATCGTCGAAAATACTCAGCCATGAGCTCATTGTCGTTTTGGGTCTGCGCAGAAGCAACAGCTTCTTCGCCCACTTTTGGATCAAACAGCTCCCCCGAGCGCAATGTGTAGACCGCCTTTGCATATTCGTTTTCGAATTCGGGGTGCGCTTGAATGCTAATCGCGGCCCCATTGTCGTATTCCAACATAGCGTTTGGGGTGAAGTCGTTGCCACCGATGACTTTACTGATTGATGGCGGGGTGATGACTTGATCTTGGTGGATCACGTTGAACTGCATCTGGTCAGGCGCGTCGGCCATATATGCGGATTTTTGGGTAATGGCATATTGATGGCGCCCTACCCCCCAGCCTTTTTCTGACTTCTTTACGACCCCACCAAGGGCATCTGCTAAAATCTGGTGACCAAAACAAACCCCAATCATTGGGATTGATCTTGCGTAGGCTTCCCGGATGAAGTCACGCAAAGGATCCATCCAAGGTTTTTTGTCATAAACACCGAGGGAAGAACCTGTGATGATAATCGCTTCAACATCATCAATATTTGGCAGGGGCTCGTCTTCGATCAAGCTGACGGTCTCATAGGTAAACTTGCCGCCTCCGTCTCCAACTAAGTCAGCAAACATTTTGCCATAGTTGTCGAACCGCCCTCTTAAGGGCTCAGCCACTAGGCCCGTTTGAAACACCGAAACCTTCATTATTGCACCATTCCTCATGCCAGTTGGAGCGCCAAATAATTTGATCAAATTAAGATTGGCCACATTTTTGCGGCCGAAGCAAGACAAGTGAGCAAATTTTGTTTAAGGGTGATAAATGTTGGTGGAGCGTCTGAGAAAACTATGAACACAGATAAAACAAAAGAAGCGGCCATATTGGCTCAAGCGTTGCCTTATATGTTGCGCTATGATCATCGTGTAGTGGTGGTGAAATATGGTGGCCACGCAATGGGCGACCCTGAGCTTGCGCGCGCATTTGCCCGCGACATCGTGTTGCTGCGCCAATCAGGCGTTATGCCCATTGTTGTGCATGGCGGCGGTCCGCAAATTGGCAAAATGCTTGATCGGCTGAATATCACGTCTGAGTTCAAGGATGGTCTTCGTGTTACGGACCGCAATACCGTAGACATTGTTGAGATGGTGCTGGCCGGCTCCATCAACAAACAAATCGTAACCGCAATCACACAAGAAGGCGGTCGCGCGATTGGCCTTTGCGGCAAAGACGCGGGCATGGTGAAAGCGAAAAAGCTAAAACGCACCAAAATGGACCCTGACAGCAACATAGAACGGATCATTGATCTTGGATTTGTTGGTGAGCCGGACGAAGTTAACCCCGAAATTTTACATCGCCTAATTGGCGAGGAGATCATTCCGGTTATCGCACCGATCGCCGCGGGTAAAAACGGCGACACGTTCAATATTAATGCTGACACTTTTGCAGGCGCCATTGCATCTGCAATGGATGCTAAACGGTTTTTGTTGCTTACGGACGTCGAGGGGGTGATGGATGGTGATGGCGAACTCATTCCAGACATGAACACCACAGTTGCGCAGCAGTTGATCGACGATGGTGTTGCCAAAGGGGGCATGATCCCCAAACTTGAAACTGCAATTCATGCGCTTGAAAGCGGCGTGCAAGGCGTGGTGATTGTCAACGGCAAAACCAAGCATGCGGTCTTGCTTGAGTTATTTACTGAACATGGTGCGGGCACATTGATTCACCTGCCTGGTGAAATTGAGGATGACGACGATGCCTCTTACTGATGTGCGCCATTGGGTCTTTGATCTTGATAATACGCTCTATCCGCGTACCTGTAGATTATTTGATCAGATTGATGTTTTGATCACCGCATATGTTGCGGACATCACTGGGCTCGACCCAGTGCCCGCGCGCAAGTTGCAAAAAGAATTCTACCGCGACCACGGCACCACCTTGCGCGGTTTAATGGCCACACGCGAAGTGGATCCGCATCACTTTTTGTCCAAGGTCCATAATATTGACTATTCGCCCGTGCAACCCGCTCCCGAGCTTATTG
>NZ_CAKZPW010000195.1:0-9095 GCF_937139385.1 uncultured Maritalea sp.
GATACGTGGCCGATGCAGGGCGCATAGTTGCTCCCTGTTCATCCTCAGGCTTGATCCGGGGAACCAAGCAGCGTTTGAGCAAAGTTAAACACTTGTTGTTTTGGATGCTCAGACCTAGATCCCCGCATTCGCGAGGATGACTGTTGTGGGAGGAATGGATGGCAGACTACAAATCCTCCCACCGTGAAAGGTTTTTGCGGTGCTTCTCCCAAGATATGAACCCCGCGAAGAGTAGAGCAAACGCGAGAGATTGTTTGGCCGCTGCCCAATAGATTTCGGGCGTCACCAATTCTGCGAACTCCCAACCAAATACGAGTTTCACAAGTATCACCGTTGGAACCATGTACGCAAAAGTTGCTATAAAGTTCGTCAAGAATGGGAGATAGAGCGGGTGTCTCATCTTAGTATATGCGGTAAAGCGCCAAATAGGTCTATCCCACTCAATTGGCTTTCCGTCGCGAAACATCCAGACGCCTTTTTCAAAGCATTCGGTGTTTGCGCGATCATACTTCTCCTCAAAACTGCTCATGCCTAAAGATCATCCCAGTGTGAGAGCTTCTTTCTTTTGGCAACAAAACGCGTCCAAGCGCTCATGATTGCCCCGAAGAGGAAACCAGCGAATATGCTGCTAGAAACTGCTAAAAGTGGAGTAAGATTCATGAAGCGCCACAAGGCGAACCACATGAAAATGCCCCACATCATTCCGAAACTGAAACCAAATATTGCGGCCAGTTTCAAAGGGGAGGCATAGTGAGGTGGCCGAGCTTTGAAACCAAGCGCATTCAAGGCGCGTGTCAACGGCGGATTGTAAGATGATTTCCAGATGCCCGAAGCCTCGAGCTCTTTGATTGCTTTTTGGTATTTTTCTTCAAAACACATAAACTAAAACTGCGCACTGCCAAAAATCACATAAAATATGCGGATAGATGAACTGAGTAAGGGGCGAGCGTCAAGCCCTACGCATCAGCTACTTTTTTCGGCGTGTCGCGCATGGCAATTTCGAGTTGCAAAAGCACATTGATGTTGCGGCGGTTGTCCGTCAGATCTTCGATTGTATATTCATCCAACACGTTCAAAAACGCCACCAAGGCGCGGTGTAGCGCGTGGTTGAGGCCGCAGGTGCCGGTGAGGGGGCAATTAATATCGTCGCCGCCTTCAAAACACTCAGCAAGGGCAAAATTGTCTTCAGTAGACCGCACCACTTCGCCCAATTTCATTTCTGAGGCAGGGCGGCTGAGTTTGATACCGCCATGGCGACCGCGCACCGTTTCAACAAATCCACCACGATTGAGGACTTGCAAGATTTTGAACAGAAACGTCTCTGAAATTTTGTAAAATTCAGCAATATCTGCAATGCGGCTTAAGCCCTCATTGCTTGCGCAATACATCAAAATACGAACCGCATAGTTGGATTGTTTTGTCAGGCGCATCGATGAATCCCTACTTCCATTCTCACCTTTATAACACATTATTAAAAAGGTGAAATGCCGCATTGCTTTTTGATTGCATTTGAACAAAGTCTTGGCGCGATTATTGAGGGGATGAATATGCTAAATTTTGCAGCGGCGCTGATCGCGTTTCTTGGGGCGCATGTGGTGCCGCGTGCCACTGGGTTGCGTGATTGGGGTATCAATCGCTTTGGACGTAGAGTCTACATGTCAGCCTATTCGCTCATGTCGCTTGGTTTGCTGGTTTGGCTTGTGGTTGCTGCGCTCAATGCGCCCTATATCGGCCTTTGGGTGACAACCCAAGCAAGCGCTGCTGTGGCAATTGCCATGATGTTTGTCGCCTGTATTCTGTTTGCAACCGGGGCAACCCGCGCCAACAGCCAATCCATATCATTTCGCGGCGGGGAAACCGACATTGAACAACCAGGGGTTCTTGCGTTGGTGCGTCACCCCATCATCTTAGGGTTTTTGTTTTGGGCAGCCGCTCATTTATTGGTCAACGGAGATGTGGTCGGCGTCATCTTGTTTGGCGGCATGTTGGTGTTTAGTGCTTTTGGCATGCGAATTGCCCAAAAACGGGCTGAAGCGCGACTGACCGCGCCGCAGGTCGCAGAATTTCGCGCTGTTGCCAATGGCCCAATCGCGCATCGCCTGGGGCGCGCTATGAGCCCCAAGTTTTTGCTAGAAGTATTGGCAGGTATTCTGTTTTTCTTTGTGCTTTTGTTCGGTCATGAACATTTCATTGGCGTTAGCCCGTTGGCCTATTTCTAGCCGAGCAAAAATGTGCGCACGTCGTCGCGCAATTTATGGGCAGAATGCGGCAGATCATTAGCTTTTAGAATGTGTTGCGCCGCTGACCAAAGCGCTGCCACATGCATGGCTTGCATATGCAGGTTTCCGGTTGAGATATCGCGTAAAACATCAACAAACTCGCGTTTTACCGTAAGACAAAACTCGCCCAATCTTTCGTCAAATGCTTGCGCGCCGGTGTCAGTCGCTTCAAATGCGACATAGGTATAAACCCAATTGTTTTGTAAAGCAGGGTTGGGCATGCTTTTGAGGGCCAAAACCGCATTGTTGGCGCTAAAGCCAGTTTCTTCACGCATCTCGCGAAGGGCCGCCGCGCGCGCCGCTTCTTCCGCTTGCAACCCGTCTTCCTTGTCAACAGCGCCACCAACTAGGCCCAGCACTGGCGCGCCAATGCCGTGACGATATTCGTCCACCAAGATCAGCTTGCAGGTTTCAGCTTCAAACGGCAGCACGTTCACCCAATCATTATAGGTCAAAACATGATAGTCAAAAATGTCGCCGTTTGCCGCGCGGCACTTGTCTGTGCGCACATCAATCCATTGATCTTTAACCCGGGTTTGACTGGATAAGACTTCCCATTTTTGAGGACGATTATTGTGATCAAGCATAGTAAACCTTCAAAATATCTTAGGCGCGGCTGGCAACAAGGCGCGTGAGCGCGGGCCAAATAGAAACGTCAGATCCCGTGATGCGCTTGGTTGTGTGCCAAACCATCATGGAGCCGCACAAATAGGAAAGGATTGCGGCAAAAGCAGCGCCAACAAGGCCCCACAGGGGAACCAAAATAAAGTTGGCCAAAAGCAATGTGCCCAACCCCACACCAACGGCAGGCAAACTTGCATAGGGTCGGTTACGTGCGGAAAGAATAAGCGGGCCAGGACCAAATGCTGAGCGCACAACAAGGCTTGTGCACAAGATCACAAGTGGCCAATAACCACCTGAGAAGTCTTTGCCAAATAGGCTGAGAACAAGCGGGCTCGCAATGGCGATGATCAGAGTAAGGACCAAAGCAAGACCCGTCGCCAGCAAATTGGCATCGCCAATTTTCTCGCCCAATCCGGCCATGTCGTTTTTGGTGACATCTTCAAGCATACCGGGCATCGTAACAGCGTAAACAGCGGTTATGCCGTAAGAAGCGAGCACGAAGATCCGTGTGCAGACGCCAAACACAGCGATTTGTTCCTTGCTGAGCAAATTGGCCAAAATCAGCAGGTCTGCGTCAAAAAAGAAATCGGTTGAAAGGGTAATGATGATCCAAGGTAACGCAAAATAGAGCCAGCGGCGCCAGTCAGGGGCAGGGGCATTTTCGTCCACTGGCAGTCGACATAGCTGACGTACAGTAATGATCGACTGCGCAAAAATCACAACACAATATGAGAGGGCTAGACCCCACAATAGAACGACAATGTTCTCTCCCGGTGCAGCAATTGCAAAGGCAAGAAAAAGAGACAAGACGACAAGGATTGGTCGAAAAATTGTGTCGGCAAAGAACCCAACAAATGGGCGCTTTAAACCAACCAAAATGCCGGCGTTGACGAAAAACACCGCTGAGCCAATGGCCATCAGGCTGATCGGGAACCACAAATCTGCAAGGTGTGCGCCGGTTTCACCAATAAGTGGGGCAATGAGCCCCGCCAAATAAGCTAGAGCAATGCCGGGGAACAGGATGAGACCGTAGGCGAGTTTTGTGAAAGCACGCAATCCACGCCCATCACCCTTTGCTGCATATTCTGCGGCGAAATAGGAACCAACTGTTTGCATGCCCAACGGCAACACAATGGCCAACAAATTGATGGTGGCAATTGCAATCAGGTATTCGCCGAGTTGCGCAGATCCCCAAAGGCGGGCGATGCCCGCTTGTGCCAAAAATATGGTGCCTGCGCCTGCAATGCGAACCGC
The DNA here is from genome assembly GCF_937139385.1 of uncultured Maritalea sp. NCBI lineage: Bacteria > Pseudomonadati > Pseudomonadota > Alphaproteobacteria > Hyphomicrobiales > Devosiaceae > Maritalea > uncultured Maritalea sp. Next base: position 4,158 of record NZ_CAKZPW010000195.1, read on the forward strand.
AAATAAAATCGCGGACTTTGACGCAAGTTGTTGCCGAAGCTTCATCGGTGGTTCCTATAATGCGATAACGAAACACCGTCGTGTTTCCCCCCATATCGCTAGTTTGCTGAGCGGATCGGGTCAAACAAACTCTATACTTAACCGCATTAAATATTCGTAAGGTAGGCGACGTCACGGGTGAGTTTAAACTTGACTATAAATATCATGTTTATTAGAAGGGGCTATTCTTTAGATTGATTGCATAGGATTGTCCCATGGTCGAAACCAAGCGCACCCATGAATTAGGTCGAACTCATCCGCATATTTCAACCGTGCCCGTTACCGCATCAAAACTGGTTTGTTTTGTGACGTGGCGCGAAAGCGCCAAGATCAGAGTACCAAAGTTGCCTTCGCTACCCCACCATGAGCGGTCCGTTTTTTATAAAGATATCCCAAATGATCAATAGTTTAGAAACGTTCTAAACTATTGATTTTATTGTTGCTTGTTTGAAATTCTGCGGTTAAGAATTAATTGGATTATGAAAATCCACTTTAATGTGGACGTGCTTGATGCACGAACGATTTGCTGACGCTGCGACCTTTGGTCAGCAATGTGGAGCCGGAGATGAGGGGTTTTCCCCGCATCTTCGGCACTGCCACATAAGCGTCAATCTCAACTCATAAAGCGAGATATTCGACATGAAACGATCAACTGCAATATTTAAAACAGAAAAAGGCGAGCGCTATTTGGGCCAATTGGTCAAGCACTTCGCGCATAAGATCGACGCGGCATATGAAGGCGATAAGGGCTACATCAAATTCGAGTTTGGCACTGTCAACCTGAACGCCGACCATCAAGGTTTGAACATGCTAATCGATGCCCTAGATCAAGAAGCATTGGATCGCACCAAAAAAGTGACCGAAAACCACCTTGTGCGGTTTGCTTTTCGTGAAGAGCTAGAAAGCCTTGATTGGGAAGACTTTTCCTTCAACGCCTGATTGCCGACTGCGTCGAACTTGCACTCTGATATTATTTAAGTCAATAATACTGACCTAAACGTACATTCTAGTGCCGCGGAGAGCATCATGTCACAGCCATCAGATTTCAGAAAACTGCACCAATCCGGTGATCCCTTTATTCTTGCAAATGCTTGGGACATTGGTTCTGCGCGCATGATGGAAAGCCTGGGTGCGAAAGCGGTTGCTACATCTTCTGCCGCCTTGGCATTTGTGCAAGGTGTTGGAGATTTGGGCGAAATCTCTCGTGACGATGCACTTGCCCATGCCGATGAATTGAATAGAGCGGTCAACGTGCCACTGAACGGCGACTTTGAAAACGGTTTCGGTCCAACGCTTGATGATGTGGTAAAGACCATTCAAGCGTCTGGCACAATTGGCATTGCAGGCTGTGGGATCGAAGACATGGACCTACCAACAACTGAACCCTTTGCGTTTGAGCGGGCAGTGGAGCGGATTGAAGCCGCGGCTGAAGCGGCGCGGGCTTTGCCCTATGACTTTGTGCTGACCGCACGTGCGGACGGCGTGATGCACGCCAAATATGATCTGGATGAGGCCATCCGGCGTTTGCAAGCTTTCCAAAAAGCGGGTGCCGACGTGTTGTTTGCGCCTATGCCGGGCACAATAGTCGATGTTGCTCGGATTTGCCGTGAAGTTGAAGGTCCGATCAACGCCATTTGCGCTGGACCATTTACCCAAAACACCGTTGCTGAATTTGCAAATGCTGGGGTCGCCCGTATTAGTCTAGGGTCAAGCCTAGCGCGGATTACGCACCGTGCAATTTTTGACGCGGCGACTGCCATGTTTGGCGATGGCGATTTGTCGTTGCTCGGCAACTCGATTTCGGGCGATCAGATTGAAAAGCTAATCAAGCGCTAGCCAATTATTGTACGCAAGCCAACAAGTATGATCAGACTGGCAAACGTGCTGATGATGATAGAGAAACGCAAGGCGATCAACGCAGCAGCGCTGATGGCCAATCCTTCAGCGAGTCCATGGGTCAGAAATGATGGCGCGACCAGCGCCGTCAACACCGCCGTTGGTACGGCAGCAAGAGCTGCGCGAAGCCGATGGTGGATTTCGCCAAATTGCGAGATGATCAAATGTCCGCCGCATCTTGTCAGGTAAGTGACTGCAGCGCATGCAAGAATAATCCATACGGTGTTGGACATCATTCTGCCTCCGGTGGTTTGCTCATGGCAGCGCCAAGCAACATGCCCGCAATACCACCCGCTGCGATATGCCAAGGGTTGCCCAACGTGAAATAGGCGATCATTGAGACAGTTGCGCTGACACCCAAAATAGGCCAAAAAAACCGGCGCTGGCGAAAGCCCATAACAAGGCCCATGAAATAAAGCGGCAGAATAAAATCGATGCCGTAGACCGCAGGGTCTTCAATTAGGCCGCCGAACAGCGCGCCCATCCAGCTCACAAAAATCCAAGTGGAGTAAAGAGGTGCGGCGTACCCGAAATAGTAAGCTGGCGTCAGTTTGTCTTTTTCCGCCCGCGCTTCGCCTGTGGCAAACTGGGGATCGACCAGAAAGAAGAAACTGAGTGCTTTTTGCATAGGGCTAAAGCGCTCCAAATGCTGGCTCAACGACGCAGAATAAAGCACGTGACGGAAATTCACGGCGAACACGGCCAGAATGATCGACCAGACCGGCACTTGTTGTCCGAGCAAATCGAGCATAACAAACTGACTAGCCCCCGCGTAGATACTAGCGGAAGCAAACACGGCAGTTGGAATATCAAGGCCCGACTTTACAGCAACCGCACCAAACAAAGCGCCAAATGGAATAATGGCGATCAGAATTGGCAGTGCGTCTGTGAAGCCTTGCAGCCAATCTGACTTCCCAGCAGTTCCAACTTTTGATGCAGTCATGTGACCTCGCTAGTGTAAATCAACTTTACCTCGTCGAACATTGTTCGTTATAATGGACAAATTGCCTGTTCGTCAAACCGAACGTTGTTCATTCCTGTGGAGATTAGTGTGACCCCAAACGCGCTTATTGCGAAAGCTGTGTGTCGAGAGCGAGAAAAAGCGGGGCTGAGCCTGTCCGCACTCGCTAAAAAGGCGAATTTGTCAAAATCCACGCTGTCGCAGCTCGAGAGTGGACAGGGGAACCCGAATATCGAAACGCTTTGGTCAATTGCTTATGCGTTGGACGTGCCGTTTAGTTATCTGTTTGAAGTGGCGGCCCCAGATATAACGCTAATTCGAGTGGATGAGGGGGAGTTGATCGATAGCACAATGACAGATCTGACCGCAGCTCTGCTGGCCAGTTGTCCGCCAAACGCACACCGCGACTTATATCGTGTGCACCTGTCTAAAGGGGAGGCCCGCCAAGCGGTACCGCATCCCAAGGGCACTGTCGAGCATGTTATTGTTGTGGATGGGGAGCTCATTGTTGGGCCATCTGACAAACCAGAAACGCTTAAAGTGGGCGACTATTTCCGCTATCCCGCGGATGAGGCGCATATGTACCGAGCGAAAACCGACCGCGTGACATTCATTTTGGTTATGCAAAGCCGCGCCAGCGATTAAATGCTATTATTTATGCGTAATGGGTCGGCGCGCCACAAATTCTGTGATGGCCATTTTGGAGACGCCTTCCACAACAAATGGATCGGTGTTGCAAAAGGCTTCAAGTTCCGCGCGGGTTTCTGACTGTGCAATAATCACACCGCCCGTGCGCGGCACCTTTGGCCCCCAAGACACGAACAAGCCCAGATCACGTCCACGGACAATATAGTCCATGTGCCCATCCATGTGCGGCTCAATTTGCTCAAGTGGCACCAAATATTCCAGATCGACAACAAAGTTATTCATCTCATTTCCTCCGAAACAAAAAACGCGCCACAAGGGCGCGTTTCAAAATCAATAGATGCTGCTCAAAACTACTTCAGTTCGTCAGCGCTGGTGATGACTTTGCCCAGCAAGCCGTAAGCCAAAGCTTCGTCTGTGTTCAACCAGAAATCTCGTTTTGTGTCTTTTTCGATTTGCTCAGGTGTTTTGCCTGTGGCGAGTGCGAACAATTCTTCAAAACGTCGACGCATCAATTTGATTTGATCTGCCTGAATTTGAATATCCGACACTTGGCCACCAACACCGCCAGATGGCTGATGCATCAAGAAGCGTGTGTTGGGCAAACAAAGACGGTTTTGTTTTTGTGCACCAATGAAGATCAAAGCGCCCGCGCTCGCAACCCAGCCAGAGCCAATGGTGCGCACAGTTGGTTTGATAAACTTGATAATGTCATGCACCATGTCGCCACTTTCAACATGGCCACCTGGTGATGAAATATAGACGTTGATGGGATCATCATTGTCTTCGGCCAAAGCCAAGAGGCGCGCAGAGGCTTCGCGTGCAAGCTTGTCGTTAATTTCACCCGTAATCAGCACAGTACGGCTTTTAAAGAGCAGCTTTTCTACCGATGCGCTGTCTTGCTCGTCCTTAGCTTTGTCTTTTTCGTCAGCCATATTGTTCATCCTGTTATTCAGCTTATGGCCCCTTCAAAGGGCGTGAGGTGTGCGTGATTTGCTTCTTTGTAAATCAAACGCGATGCGATTTCTATCGGACAGTTTATGATTCGCCTAAACTTATCGTAAATCGCACTTCTTCCCATCTAGGCGTTGATGGGGCTGGCTTCAAGCCAACATTGCGTGATCACGCATAAGATGATGCCAATTTTGCAATTGCAATTAACAAATTGCCATGCTCGTATATGTAAAAATTGGTTGCACCAATTGCAATTTCCAAGGGGACAATTATGCCAGTTATCAATCGAATTTCTGAATTCCATGAAGAACTCACTCAAATCCGGCGCGATATTCACGCGCATCCTGAGTTGGGGTTTCAAGAGCACCGCACGTCCGCTCTGGTGGCTGAAAAGCTTAAAGAGTTTGGCCTTGATGAGGTGGTCACCGGCATTGGCCGAACTG
>NZ_CAKZPW010000196.1:0-14460 GCF_937139385.1 uncultured Maritalea sp.
TGCCGTCCAAATCGCCACTTTCCACCGGATTGCCGTTAGAAAGCAGAACTGGCGCCTGTGTTTTGTCCGCTTCCATGCGCACACTATAGACAGACATTACATCTGGGCGGTCATAAGAATAGGTGATGCGGCGAAAGCCTTCCGCTTCACATTGTGTGCACCAAACCCCGCTGGAACGGTATAGGCCCTCAAGTGCTTTGTTCGCCTCTGGCTGCACGCGCACAACGGTCTCAAGCGTGAACTCTTTTGGCGGGTTCTGAATCTCAAGAAATTTGTCCGACACCGTATATTCGTCGCTTGAAAGCGCGCGGCCATCAATTGCCACATGGCGCAATTCCATGTGCTCGCCATGCAATTTGAGCGCCGAACCTGGTGCAACACCGTCGCGCAAATGAAATTTTAGCTTAGCCTTGATGTCCATCTCGTCGGGCGCGAACACCACATCCAGATCAGTCGTTTCAAGCGCATATTCGCTTGGTTTGTAATCACTTAGGTAAGTGGTTTTGTGTTCTTCAGCCATCTTTAGCTCATAATCCCCGAGTTGTTCTTGCGCCTATTTTATTGGCGAATTCTTAAATTGCGAAACACTGTGGCAGAACCGCTACAGCCAAATTCGTCCACTGCATATAATCTGAAAGGCTGGTTGATTCAAACCAGCTTGCCAACCTTTTTGTGTATCAAACATGTTAAATTCTATTTTCGCCTGGTTCGAAAAGCATTATTCGCCGACTCATATTGAACCCAATCCACATCCACCGATGGGGTTGCTCAAATTCTATTGGTATTTCATTGGCCAGTTCCGAACACCCGTAATGTTCAAAGTCATTATTGTGGCCATTGGCGCAGCCCTTGATGCTATGATTCCGATATTCCTTGGGACCATTGTTGATCTTGTGTCAGGCACAGAGCCGGGAACCTTGTTCAAAGACCAAGGCGCTTTGCTTTTGGCAATGGGCATCACCTTGGCATTGCGCCCTTCGGTTTTTGTCTTAGATATTCTCATCCAATACCACACCATTGTCCCATCTTTGGTGGGCCGCGTGCGCTGGCAATCGCACTGGCATGTGGTGCGCCAAAGCTGGACTTTTTTCCAAAAAGACTTTGCGGGCCGTATTGCCTCAAAGATATTCGAAACAGGTCCATCGCTTGAGAATAGCGCCATGGAGGTGATCGATGCGGTTTGGTACATGGTTGTGTTCTTTATCGTCGCAACGGGTGTTCTGGCCAATCAAGACATCGTCTTTTTGTTCCCGCTCTTGGGGTGGGCCGCTGCCTATTTGTTGCTGATGTATTTCTCGCTCCCAGCGATTGCCAAACAATCCAAGATCAACTCAAACGCGCGCTCGGTTGTCACGGGGCGCATGGTGGATTGCTATGCCAACATTCAAACGCTGAAAACGTTTGCGACTGGAAGTCTTGAAGACAAATATGTTGCGGATTCAGTTGAGGAAAACATCAAGCAGTTCCGCCTGTTGATGCGGGTATTTTCGCGCATGTGGATGAGCCTGTTCGTCATCAACACTATTTTGCTAATCACCACGGGCTACCTCGCACTATCTTGGTGGAACAAGGGCCTGATCACCACGGGCCAATTCGCTATGATCGTGCCGTTTGTTTGGCAATTGCTCAATATCTCTGGCTGGATTTTGGAAGTCGCATCCGGCATTTTCCGCGATATGGGCACGGTGCGCGACGGCATGGAAACCATTTCTAAGCCGCTTACGATGGTGGACGAACCCAATGCACCTGAACTTGCGGTTGAAAAGGCCGGTATTGCCTTTGAAGACGTAAAGTTCAACTACGACGGTGGCGAAGATAAACGGGTTATCGATGAGCTTAATCTTGACATCAGACCGGGCGAAAAGGTCGGGTTGATTGGTCGTTCGGGCGCCGGAAAGTCAACAATCGTCAATCTGTTGTTGCGCCTGTTTGATGCAGAAGAAGGTGTGATTGCTATCGATGGACAAGATATTTCACGCGTTGGCCAAGACAGTTTGCGTCAAGCTATTGGCTTTGTTTCACAGGATACTTCGCTTCTGCATCGCTCGGTGGGCGATAATATCAAATATGGCAAACCAGACGCAACTGACGAGCAGATGGTTGAGGCGGCGAGGCGGGCAAAAATCCACGACGTGATCCTTGATTTGCAAGACGAAGATGGAAACAAAGCCTATGAGGCGAAAGTGGGTGAACGGGGCGTGAAATTGTCTGGTGGCCAACGCCAGCGGATCGCCATTGCCCGTGTGTTGCTCAAAGACGCACCTATTCTGGTGTTGGATGAAGCAACTTCTGCGCTTGATAGCGAGGTGGAAGCGGCCATTCAAGAGCAGTTGACCGAATTGATGGCAGACAAAACCGTCATCGCGATTGCACACCGCTTGTCCACAATTGCCGCCATGGATCGCCTGTTGGTGATGGATGAGGGCAGGGTAGTGGAGCAGGGCACCCACGATGAATTGCTAGAGCGAGATGGGCACTACGCCCAATTGTGGAAGCGACAATCCGGTGGATTTGCTGCGGCGGAATAGGGCAGGAAAAATCAATGTTGCCTTTTAAGGTAACTGCACATAAAGTAAGAAAAAACTTTTTAAATAAGAGATCATCACAATGAGCAAAATTTTTGATTGGTTTGAAGGGCAAGTAGATCCTTACCCGAGCGAAGAGCCCACGAGGCCACCCAAGACTCTTTATGCATTTTGCCGGCATTACACAAAGGGCATGGAAGTATGGCTGGTTGGTTTGGCCATTGTTTCCGCACTCATTGCGGCAACCGAGGTGTTGCTTTTCGGTTTTTTGGGAAATGTGGTCAATTGGTTGTCAGAATCTGATCCTAAGACCTTCATTGCCGATGAATGGCCTAGCCTATTGTTCATGGGATTGGTGATCTTGGTGGCAAAACCACTGATTTCTTCGGTTGGTTCGTTGATCATGCACCAGGCCCTATTGGGTAACTTCCCAATGCGCATTCGCTGGGACGTGCACGGCTATCTTATTCGCCAATCAATGACTTATTTTCAGGATGAGTTTGCGGGTCGCATCGCCACGAAACTGATGCAAACAGCATTGGCTGTGCGTGAAACGGTGATGAAGATCCTCGATATTTTGGTTTATGTTGTCACCTACTTCGTCGGCATTTTGGTGGTCACATTGGCCGCTGATTGGCGCTTGATGATCCCGTTTGTCATATGGCTCATCGCTTACATTTCGCTGATGCGGTACTTTGTGCCCCGCATGCGCAAAATCTCAGCCGAGCAGGCCGATGCGCGTTCACTTATGACAGGGCGCATTGTCGACAGCTACACCAATATCGCCACCGTCAAGCTGTTCTCACATTCTAATCGAGAAGAAGCCTATGCCAAAGAAAGTATGGATGGGTTTTTGCAAACCGTATATCGCCAAATGCGTTTGGGCTCTACGCTGGATATTACCATTGTTTGCATGAACTCCATTCTGCTGTTCAGTGTTGCGTGGATCGGTATTTCCTTGTGGATCGGCGGCCAAATCTCGCCCGGACCGGTTGCCGTCGCGCTTGGTATAATCTTGCGCATTTGGGGCATGTCCTATTGGGTGATGTGGGAAATGTCAGCGTTGTTTGAAAACATCGGCACAGTGCAAGATGGCATCAACTCAATCTCATTGCCTCGTTTGGTTGCAGACAATAAAGATGCAAAACCTATTCCCAAAGTTAAGGGCAACATTGAATTCAACGATGTAACCTTTAACTATGGCAGCGACAAAGGGATAATCGAAGGGTTGAACCTCAATATTCCAGCAGGTCAAAAGGTTGGGCTCGTTGGTCGTTCCGGCGCGGGCAAATCAACCCTCGTCAATATCATTCTGCGCTTTTACGACGTTGAAAAAGGCACAATCAGTATTGATGGTCGCGACATTTCGAAAGTCACCCAAGATAGTTTGCGCGAGAATTTGGCGATGGTGACCCAAGACACGTCATTGTTGCACCGTTCTGTGCGGGAAAACTTGCTCTATGGTCGTCCAGATGCAACTGAAGAAATGATGATTGCAGCTGCCAGACAGGCAGAAGCACATGATTTCATTCTTGAATTGACCGACCCCAAGGGGCGTCAGGGATATAATGCGCATGTGGGCGAGCGGGGCGTGAAACTATCTGGCGGGCAACGCCAGCGTGTTGCTATTGCGCGGGTTTTGCTCAAAGACGCACCGATCTTGATTTTGGACGAAGCCACCTCAGCGCTCGATAGTGAAGTGGAAGCAGCCATCCAAAGCCAATTGCAGCACCTCATGCAAGGCAAAACGGTGATTGCCATTGCCCACCGTCTGTCCACCATCGCTGAAATGGATCGCTTGATCGTTATGGATCAGGGCAAAATCATTGAAGATGGATCGCATGACGAACTAATCGCGCAAAATGGTGTCTACGCACAATTGTGGAAGCGTCAATCGGGCGGATTTATCAATCCGGTAGAGGAAGAGGAATTGATCGCCTAAATAACAAAGTATGGGTGGCGCGGCATATTTCCGCGCCGCCTGTTGATTAAAGCCAGCGCCGCGTGTTCTTGCGAAACAGCATGTAAGCAGCGCCAAATTTGCCTTCCAAATAAGCCTCTTCGCGCTTGATCACGCCAAAATGCAATGTAAGGGCCACAGGCAGGGTGAGAATAACGCCCCACTCGAGATTCCAAAAAATGCTAACCCCCAAAAAGAAGATCACCATGCCGAGGTAAATCGGGTTGCGGGTAAGCTTGTAAACGCCCGAATGCACCAAAAATAGCGCGGGTTTATGCGGTTCCACGTGGGTGCCATGCTTGCGTAATTCTAGAACGCCAAGCAAAGCAGTGGAAAGTCCAATTAGCGCCAAAATGGCACTAAACCCGGTTTGAAATTTGGATTGAAAAACCGGCGCAAGAAAAGTGATGGGTAAAAGCCATTCAAGCAGAATGGCCAGGCCAAAACCAAACAATAAGAGTAGCGGCGGAAAAATCACCACATTGGGGTTGTCGCGTGTGTGTTCACTCATTTCATCCCCTTTCAGCGCCAGCAGGGCGCCCTCAGAATGAAACTATCGACCCTTGACCACCACATTGTCAATTAGCCTTACGCCATCAAGAAACGCGGCGACAAAAAGCCGGGCAGGTCGATCAAACTCTGTCATTGGCGACAAATCATCTGCACTGCGCATTTCAAGATAATCAATCGCCTCAAAACCTGCTGCCAATAGCGCTTCAGACGACCTAGACATTACGGTTTCTACTGATTTTCCTGAATCAATATCTTCAGCAGCTTGGCTAAGTGTTTGAAACAACAATGCCGCTGTTTTTCGACCCTTTTCGCTAAGCCGCACATTGCGTGAAGACATGGCCAAGCCATCTACTTCGCGTAAAATTGGGCAACCAACGATTTTTGCGGGTATATTCAAGTCCGCAACAAGCCGATTGATCACGGCCAATTGCTGATAATCTTTTTGCCCGAAATAGGCCGCGTCGGGCAGCGCCTGCAAGAGCAATTTGCTCACAACGGTCGCCACCCCGTCAAAATGCCCGGGCCGCGTCGCCCCGCAAAGCCCATCGGTTATGCCGCTCACGCTGACCGTGGTGGCAAACCCATCCGCATACATTTCTTCAACGTGAGGCGCCCACACAATCGCAACATCAAGCGGTTCAAGTAGGGCCACATCCGCTGCTTCGTTGCGCGGATATTTCTCTAGATCTTTCTTGTCATTGAATTGGGTTGGGTTCACAAAGATTGAAACGATCACTTTGTGCCCGTCGTCTTTTGCTGCCTGAACAAGGCTTAGATGCCCCTCATGCAACGCGCCCATTGTGGGCACCAAACCAATTGTGTGCCCCGCGGCGCGCAATTCACGCACCCGCAGACGCAATTCATCAATGGTGCGAACGATCACCGGGCTCATTTTTTGTCCGCGTAAACATGGTCGGCACCGGGGAAGGCGCGCGATCGCACATCTTTGGCATAGGTCGCAATTGCATCATCTGCCGCCGCACCAAGGTCTGCGAAACGCTTCACAAACTTTGGTTTGAAGTCTTGGAACATGCCAAGCATGTCGTCCACCACCAAAACTTGCCCGTCGCATTGATTAGATGCGCCAATGCCAATGGTTGGAATATCCAATAGCTTGGTCGCTTCGTTGGCCAGTTCTTCGGTGACCATTTCCAACACCACGCAGAACGCACCTGCGTCCTGCACGGCTTTGGCGTCGTCCAAAATGCGCTGACGGTCTTCGCCGCGCCCTTGCACGGCGTAACCGCCAATGCCCTTAACCGATTGCGGCGTAAGTCCTACGTGGGCCATAACCGGAATGCCGCGTGTGGTCAAAAAATCAATTGTTTCTGCCATATGCGCGCCGCCCTCAAGCTTGATCGCTGTGCAGTCCGTCTCTTGCATAATGTAGGCCGCCGTTTCGAAAGCTTGCTCTGGGCTCGCCTCATAGCTGCCAAACGGCATGTCCACCACCACAAGTGCGTGGTCTGCGCCGCGGCGAACGGCTTGGCCGTGCATCACCATCATCTCAACACTCACACTTTGAGTGGAGGGCAGGCCATGTAAGACCATGCCAACGCTATCGCCAACCAAAATTAGGTCACAATGCTCGTCTGCCATTCGTGCAATTGGAGTTGTATAGGCCGCCAAGCAAACGATGGGCGATTTGCCCTTCATTTCCATGATCTTCTTGGCGTTGATGGGTCTCTTGTTGCTTGATGCACTCATTATGGGTCTTCCCGCTTGACCAAAACAAAGGCTCAACCCCACACCGAGCCAGCGTCTAGATAGAGCGGATTGGGAAATAAATCAACAAATGCTGATTAGCCTTTAGGTGCGCAGTAGATACCATGCAGCGTTTCGAGCACAGCTTCCACCTCGGCAGATGCGAGCGAGTAGTGGATCACATTCCCATCCCGTCTGGTCGACACCAAACGTAAGGCGCGAAGCTTCCCTAAGTGTTGACTGAGCGCTGGCTGACTAAGGCCAACCAACTCCACAAGTTCCGTTACCGGCTTTTCGCAGCCAACAAGATTGCATAAGATCGCAAGGCGATTGGCGTTTGCCATTGCACCTAATAGCTCGGCAGCTTGATCTGCGTTTTTTTCAAGTTCTTCAATGTTCATGTTGACTACATTAGAATATAAGCATATAGAAATGCAAGGGATGATTTTCTGTCTTGTACGGCAGAGTACTAAGCGAGGTAAATAGGAGTATGACGGAATTCACACCGTTAGAGGCGATTCTTGGTGGTAGCCTCATTGGGCTGGCATCTGTGTTGCTTATGGCCTTCCATGGCCGTGTTGCCGGTATGACTGGCATTTTAGCAGGCATTTTGCCCCCCATTCAAGCAGATTGGGCGTGGCGAGCAACATTTTTACTCGGTGCAATTGCCGGGCCTGTTGCAGTTTCAGCTTTCACAGGCGCACCGGTGCCCTTTGAAAATCCGGTGTCGTTGACCGCAGTAATCATCGGCGGCTTCATTGTCGGCGTCGGCGTCAATTATGGATCAGGCTGCACGTCAGGTCATGGCGTTTGCGGTATGGCACGGCTTTCGCTGCGCTCGATCACCGCAACAGGCACTTTCATGTTGTTTACATTCATCACCGTATTTGTGGTGCGTCACATTCTAGGGGGGATCTAAGTCATGAAGCTGATCTCAACTTTTATCATCGGACTGATTTTCGGCACTGGCATCACTATTGGTGGCATGTCAAACCCAGCAAAAGTGCTCAATTTCTTTGATATTGCTGGCACTTGGGACCCAAGTTTATTGCTTGTTATGGTTTCGGCCCTCGTGGTCACCGCTGTTGGTTATTTATTTGTCCTCAAACGCCCTCATCCGGTGTTTGAAGACGTGTTTTCCTTACCGGCTGCCAAGCAAATTGATGCGCCGCTCGTCATCGGGTCCGCAACATTTGGCATTGGCTGGGGCATCACTGGCTTTTGTCCGGGCGGGGCAATTCCTGCGCTTGGGTTGGCCATTCCGGATCCATTCATTTTTGTCGGCTCAATGATTGTCGGCATCACATTGGCGAAGTTCTTGCGCGGCAGAAATGCCTTCAAGACCGTCAAAACACACAACTAAAATACAGGAGCGATATATGATCGAGCCATTACCATTCACACCACAACTGGATGTTAGACCAATTGTTACCGCGTTTTTTGACGCACCAACAAACACCATTTCATATGTGGTCCAAGATCCAACCAGCAACAAATGCGCAGTTATCGATTCCGTTATGGATATTGATTATGCCGCAGGTCGGATTTCCTATGGTGGGGCCGATCAAATCATCAAGTTCATTAAAGATAATGAACTTGAATTGGAGTGGCTGATCGAAACCCACGTCCATGCTGACCATTTGTCCGGAGCTCCTTATATCCAAGGCAAATTGGGCGGCAAACTGGGCATTGGTGAGAATATCACCATTGTGCAAGACGTCTTTGGCAAAGTGTTCAACGAGGGCACTGAGTTCCAACGTGATGGCTCGCAATTCGATCAGCTCTTCACTGATGGCGACAGCTATCAAATCGGCAATCTGACCGCTTATGTCATGCATACACCCGGGCACACCCCCGCTTGTATGACCCACACCATTGGCAATGCAGCTTTTGTCGGCGATACGCTGTTCATGCCTGACGGTGGTTCTGCACGAGCGGATTTCCCCGGCGGAGACGCGCGCACCTTATACAGATCGGTAAAACGGGTGTTGCAGTTGCCGGATGAAACAAGGCTGTTCATGTGTCACGACTACGGACCAAACGGTAGAGATATCCAATGGGAGACATCTGTGGCCGAAGAGCGCAATCACAATATCCACGTCAAGGACGGCATCTCGGAGGACGACTTCGTGCGTATGCGCGAAGAGCGCGACGCGAGTTTGGATATGCCAAAACTAATCATCCCATCGCTCCAAGTTAACATGCGTGGCGGCAAAATGCCGCCGGCGGATGATAAGGGTGATGTGTTTTTCAAAGTCCCCGTGAATAAGCTGTAACTTATGCAACCCATTGTTTCTATGTTCAAATCCTTGGTCGCGCCCTTTCAGGTGTTGGCCAAGCAGATGGAGAGTATTACCAAAATGAACCCTAAAAGAGTTTCGGATGAGTTCTATGTTGCTGGCCAAATTGGGTATTCGGATTTGCCCAAATTGGCCGAACAAGGCTTCAAATCAATCATTTGCGCCCGTCCTGATGACGAGGAAGGCAATCAACCCCGTTTTCAAGATCTAGCGCTAGAAGCGGAAAAATACGGCATCAAAATGCTGCATGTGCCCATTCGTCCTGGCCAAGCCTGTGGCGCTGATGTGGACAAGTTTGCCAAAGGCTATTTCGATATGCCCAAGCCAATTCTTGGCTATTGCCGATCTGGCATGCGCGCCCATTCATTGTGGGAGCTAAACCAAGAAGCGACCGCCATGCACGTGCCAATGGGCAAATAACAAACCATGTGGGATCAACCAATGTCTGAGATTGCTAAGCGGCTCAAAAAACTTCCAATCTATGATTGGGGTAGAGCTTATAACGGCGAAACGCTAACCAGCGATCTTGTTGCAGCGATTATCGTCACGATTATGTTGATCCCACAGAGTTTGGCCTACGCTCTGTTGGCGGGCTTGCCGCCGCAAATGGGCCTTTACGCTTCAATCCTTCCGCTGGTTGCCTACGCGCTTTTTGGTTCCTCACGCACCCTTGCTGTGGGCCCGGTTGCGGTTGTCTCCCTTATGACAGCCGCCGCCGTTGGTAAGCTTGCCTTGCAAGGCACCGAAGAATACATATTTGCGGCAATGGCGCTGGCGTTGATATCTGGCCTGATGCTATTGGTCATGGGCCTACTCCGGCTTGGTTTTATGGCCAATTTCTTATCACATCCGGTGATCTCTGGCTTTATCACGGCGTCCGGCATTATTATTGCAACCAGCCAATTAAAACACATTCTAGGCATCGACGCGCACGGGCATAATCTGTTTGAACTTGTGACGTCGATTTTCTCGCACCTCAATCAGATCAATCCGTTCACCTTGACGATTGGTGTTGCCGCAACCGCCTTTCTGTTTTGGGTGCGCAAGGGCTTAAAACCTTGGTTATTGTACCTTGGGTTAAAACCGCGATTAGCGGAAATTCTGGCAAAAACCGGGCCTGTTTTTGCCGTTGCTGTCACCACATTGATAGCATTTGGTTTTGGACTTGGCGGGCAGGGCGTTGCGCTTGTTGGGGAAGTTCCCCAAGGGTTGCCCGGACTACACGTGCCCAAAATTGATCTTGAATTGGTGTTTTCGCTGGCGGGCTCTGCCGCGCTCATCTCCATCATCGGGTTTGTGGAATCGGTTTCGGTTGCCCAAACCCTTGCGGCAAAGCGCCGCCAGCGGATCGAACCCAATCAGGAACTGATAGGTCTTGGCGCATCCAACGTTGCCTCTGCAATCGGCGGTGGTTATCCGGTAACCGGCGGGTTCGCGCGGTCTGTGGTCAATTTTGACGCGGGTGCCGAAACACCTGCTGCGGGGGCATACACCGCTATTGGGATCGCGCTGGCAACCGTGTTTTTAACGCCGCTGCTTTTCTTTTTACCCAAAGCAACTTTGGCCGCCACCATCATTGTTGCTGTGATGACCCTTGTCGATTTTTCGATCCTTAAGCGCACGTGGAACTATTCAAAAGCTGATTTTACAGCTGTGGTGAGCACCATGGCGGTGACCTTGCTTTTTGGAGTGGAATTGGGCGTAACCAAAGGGGTTCTCGTGTCGGTCGCTGTTCACCTCTATAAGACCTCGCGCCCCCATGCTGCCATTGTTGGACTGGTTGAAGGCACCGAGCACTTCCGCAATATCGACCGCCACGATGTCAAAACCACGCCGGACGTGCTGACCCTTCGAGTCGATGAAAGCCTTTATTTCGCTAACGCGCGTTTTCTTGAAGACCGGGTTTATGATTTGGTTGCAGATCGTCCAGCACTTAAGCACGTGATATTGATGTGCCCCGCGGTCAATGAAATCGACACATCTGCGCTCGAAAGCCTTGAGGCCATCAATGAACGTTTGGATGCGCTTGGGGTAAAATTGCACTTCTCCGAGATCAAGGGGCCGGTGATGGATAAGCTCAAAAAAACCGACTTCTTTCAGCACCTGACAGGTCAGGTTTTTCTTAGCCAATATCAAGCCGTTTGTGCAGTTGCGCCCCAAACCTGCAATCAAACAAAGCTGGCAAAGGCCAAAAACGGTAACAAGTTGTAACGAACCGAACCGAATAATTTGTCTGACATTTGACAAAGAGCGTGTTTTGTCCTTTGAATGCGCCGACTTTATTCCTGAGGTTGGGACACCATGAAACGCTCTAAAATCAATGAGATCATCCGTCAGGGTGATGAATTCATCCGCTCGTTTGGCTACATTATGCCCCCGTTCGCCTATTGGACACCGGGGCAAATGAAAGATCGCGCTAGCGATATGCAAGGGCTGATCAAGGCTGGCATGGGGTGGGACATCACCGACTATGGTCAAGGTAAATTCGACGAATTGGGCTTGTTTTTGTTCACCACCCGCAATGGTGACGCCGCTGACCTGACCAAAGGCACCGGCATGCTTTACGCCGAAAAAATCATGATCTCGCGCCAGGATCAAATATCTCCCATGCACCGTCATAACGTCAAAGCCGAAGATATTATCAACCGCGGTGGTGGCACCCTGACACTTGAGCTTTTCGCACCCGCAGCGGATGGCACCATTGACGAGAAAGCAGATGTTACGGTGCCTGTGGACGGCATCATGCGCACCTTGCCCGCCGGAGGCATTTTGCGGCTTGATCCGGGTGAAAGCGTTACGCTGATGCCCGGTGTCTGGCATGCGTTTTGGGGCGAGGGGGGCGATGTGCTGATCGGCGAAGTCTCTACCGTCAACGACGATAAGACCGACAATGTGTTCCGTGACCCGATTGGTCGATTTTCGACGATCGAAGAGGACGAAGATCCGCTTTATCTCCTGGTCAGTGATTACGACAGGTTTTTTGCCTAGTCCAAAATAGGTTACAACGATTGCCGCAGTTTTCATTTTCCGGTTGCGCGTGCCCTTGAAATTTATCAAGGTGCGCGCAATTGATGGGCAAGGGCCCATCCCAATTGAATGAGTCCCAACAAGGGGCCGCATAGGGTTTAAAATGAATTCATCAGTTAAATCGCTGATCCTTGCATCAGGCATTTCGCTATTGTCTGCGACGACAACAATCGCCGCAGAGTATAACTTCAAGCTCCACCATTTTTTGGGTGCCACGTCGCCATCGCAAACCGAAACCATTGAGCCTTGGGCGCGGGCGGTCGAAGAAGCGTCCGGTGGTCGGGTGAGCATTGAGATTTTCCCATCCATGTCTTTGGGCGGTCGCCCACCTGAATTGGTTGGCCAAGCCCGTGATGGTGTGGTCGATATCATCTGGACCGTGAACGGATATACACCGGGCGTATTCCCCCGCACTGAAGTGTTTGAACTACCGTTTGTACACACCAACAATCCAGGCGCCACCAACTTAGCGATGGCCGAATTGTTCGATGCTGAATTGGCTGTGGAATATAAAGGCCTTGAGGTCATGTTCTTGCATGTGCACGGCGGCAACGGCTTGCACACAGTGGATACGCCAGTGCATGAGCCTGCCGACGTGAACGGCCTTAAAATCCGCACCCCATCGCGCACTGGCGCATGGACCATTGAAGCACTTGGCGCATCTGCAGCCGCCATGCCGGTTCCCGCTTTGCCCCAAGCCTTGGCCACCAAGGCTGTGGACGCAGCATTTGTGCCGTGGGAAATTATCCCAGCCTTAAAGCTGCAAGAGCAAACCAAATACCAAATCGAAGGCATCAACAAAACACGGTTCGGCACGCTCGTGTTCCAAATGTCGATGAATAAATCGCGCTGGAATGATTTGCCCGCGGATATCCAACAAGCTTTCCAGAAAGCTTCTGGCGATGAATGGCTCGCCCATTTGGGTGAGGTGTGGGAAGCAACCGACACGCAAGGTATCGCCATGGCAGTTGAAGCAGGCAATACGCATATCATGCTAGATCAAGCCCAAACCGATGCGTTTGAGCTGGCGCTGAAGCCCGTAATTGAGCGTTGGGTGGACGAAGCCAACGGCGCTGGCATTGATGGAGCGGACCTGTTGGCCAAAGCACAAGCATCAATTGCCAAACACGCGAAGTAAGATGTAGGTTGGCGACAACAGCACCAGAAATGGAAAGGGGAGTGTCTACACGTTTGGCACTCCCCATTTTGGTTTTATGAAGATTATCCTCATGCGCCATGGGCGTCCTCTTTTTGATCTTGATGAACTGCGTGGACAAAAATTTGCACCGAGCGACATTACGCAAATCTTGTTGGATTATGAGCAAACAGACCTCGCGCCAGATTGTTCACCGCCAAACGATGCGATTGAATTGGCCAATGCCTGCGCTGCTCACTTCAGCAGCCAGTTGCCGCGTGCAAAGGCTTCAATTGAACGATTGGGGTTGCGCCACAAGGCTCAGACGGATCCTTTGTTTGCCGAGTCATCCATGCCGCACACCCATTGGACACGTCCCAAATTGGATGCCCTCATCTGGAGCGTAACGTTTCGTTTGGCGTGGCTCGTCGGTTTTTCGCAAAATGGCGAAAGCTTTGCTCATGCAAAACAGCGGGCAATGCAGGCTGTGGAAATGCTTGAAAATGCAGCACAGCAGCATGGGGACGTTTTTCTTTTGGGTCATGGCATTATGAACCGGGTGCTCGGGCGCGAATTGAAACGCCGAGGTTGGCACAAGGTAGCGGCAAATGGTTCTGGGTATTGGTCCCATATGGTGTTTGAAAAGTGATGTGATCCTTTAAGCTCCTTGATGTTTTGATTGCCCTTAATCCCCAAATAAATGCTCAATTCGCTATAGAAAGTTACACCAGCAACGGTTATCGTTTTCTCGCGAGGCTCTTTTGTCGGAGCTTGAGAATTGAACAAAGACATAACCGAACAATTCGCTGAAAACGCGGTTGAAAAGGTGCGCTACGCCAAACGAAACCCCATCGGGTTTCTCATCCTCACCATTATGGCCGGTGCCTATGTTGGCGTGGGCATTGCCCTGATCCTGACCGTTGGAAATGACGTTGACCCGGCATCCCGAAAATTGGTGATGGGTGCACTGTTTGGCATCACATTGACATTGATCGTATTTGCCGGGGCGGAACTGTTTTCTGGTCGCATCATGTATATGACATTCGGCTTTTTCTACAAAAAAATGTCCGCCTTTGCGGTCGTCAAAGACTGGTTTATCTGCTGGTGGGGCAACCTTTTAGGGGCCATGGCGCTTTCTGTTTTAGTGGTTGCGGGCAATGGCGGCGGCTGGGCAGGGCAAGAAGCGTCCTTGGTGCACCAAGTGGCTGATGCGAAAATGAATAGTTCCATTATTGAACTGTTGGCCCGCGCCATTTTGTGCAATTGGCTGATTTGCCTCGCCATCTGGATGACAGC
>NZ_CAKZPW010000197.1:0-17264 GCF_937139385.1 uncultured Maritalea sp.
TGGATGAGGTCGATTCAATTTTGATCGATGAGGCGCGTACGCCTTTGATTATTTCAGGCCCTTCTGAAGATCGCTCCGATCTCTATGTGCAAATTGACGCACTGATGAAGCACTTGGCCGACGAAGACTTTGAACTGGACGAAAAACAACGCTCTGCCTCTTTCACTGATGATGGGATCGAAAAATTTGAGACCATCCTAAAAGAAGCCGATCTGATTAAAGGCGAAAGCCTTTTTGACATTGAGAACGTTTCTATCGTTCATCACCTCAATTCAGCCCTTCGGGCGCACAAACTCTTCACGCGTGACAAAGACTATATCGTGCGCGATGATGAAGTTGTCATCATCGACGAATTCACTGGCCGTATGATGCCGGGCCGTCGTTTTTCTGAAGGTTTGCACCAAGCTCTAGAAGCTAAAGAAGGCGCAAAAATTCAGCCAGAGAACCAAACGCTAGCTTCGATCACGTTCCAAAACTACTTCCGTCTTTACAATAAGCTTGCCGGCATGACCGGCACCGCGGCAACCGAAGCTGAAGAATTTGCCGACATTTATAAGTTGGACGTTATTTCAATCCCAACCAACAAAGATTTGTCGCGGATTGACGAGGAAGACGAAGTTTACCGCACGGTTGAGGAAAAATTCACTGCCATCGCAGACGAAGTTCTTGAATGCCAAAAGCGCAAGCAACCGGTTTTGGTCGGCACCACATCGATCGAAAAATCTGAGTTCTTGGCTGACTTGCTCAAGAAAAAAGGCGCCAAGGACATCAAAGTTCTCAACGCCCGTCATCACGAACAAGAAGCGCAAATCATTGCAGACGCAGGCATGCCCGGCGCAGTGACCATCGCCACCAACATGGCGGGCCGCGGCACTGACATTCAGCTTGGCGGCAACTTAGAAATGCGCGTTGAAAACGAATGCGGTGACCTTGAAGGTGAAGTGCGCGACGCCAAAATCAAGCAAATCGAAGCTGAAATTGAAACCCGCAAGCAAGAAGCGCTCGCCGCTGGTGGCCTTTATGTGATCGGCACCGAACGGCACGAATCTCGCCGGATCGACAATCAATTGCGTGGCCGTTCTGGCCGTCAGGGTGATCCGGGTCGCTCCAAGTTTTACCTGTCTTTGCAAGATGATCTGATGCGCATCTTTGCGCCAGAACGCATGGAAGGCATGTTGGTTAAATTGGGCCTTGAAGATGGCGAAGCCATTGCCCACCCTTGGGTCACAAAAGCCCTTGAGCGCAGCCAACAAAAAGTAGAAGCCCGCAACTTCGACATTCGTAAAAATATCCTCAAATACGATGATGTGATGAATGATCAACGTAAGGTCATTTTTGAACAACGCCTTGAATTGATGGACAATGCCAATGTGGCCGAAGCCATCAAAGAAATGCGCGAAGACGTTGTGCATGACATCATTGAAAAAGCCATTCCCGAGCGCTCTTACCCAGAGCAATGGAAACATGAGCAATTGGCAGAAGCCGCCAAGACTTACCTCAATGTAGATGCCCCGATCAAAGAATGGTCTGAAGAAGAAGGCATCGACGCCGAACAGGTAACAGAGCGTTTGGTGAAATTGGCGGATGAAACTGCAGCCAAAAAAGCAGCCGACTATTCACCCGAAATCATGCGCCAAATCGAAAAGCAGATTTTGCTGCAATCCATTGATGGTCTTTGGCGCGAGCATTTGGTCACCCTTGATCACCTGTCAAAAGTGGTGGGTTGGCGTGGCCTTGCCCAGCGCGACCCACTTAATGAGTATAAGCAAGAAGGCTATGAACTATTCCAAACATTGCTCGATAGCTTGCGCGAATTGGTGATCGCTCAACTTAGCCACGTACAAGTGCAAGTGGCCCCACCAGAGCCACAAATGCCCCCAATGCAAGAACAGCACATCGACCCCCTCACCGGTGAAAATGACGCTATTCCAGCAACCGATCAGATCAATCCAGAAGATCCCTCAACTTGGGGCAAGGTGCGCCGCAATGAAGCGTGCCCATGTGGATCTGGCAAAAAGTACAAACACTGCCACGGCGCAATTGCCTAGTTCGGTATGTAACGTTTAAAAAGTCAAAGGCCGCTCGATTTGTCGGGCGGCTTTTTTGTTCTAGGGGAACCCAATGACGGCCACAGACTTTAATCAACTTGCCAAG
This sequence comes from uncultured Maritalea sp., assembly GCF_937139385.1. Taxonomy (NCBI): domain Bacteria; kingdom Pseudomonadati; phylum Pseudomonadota; class Alphaproteobacteria; order Hyphomicrobiales; family Devosiaceae; genus Maritalea; species uncultured Maritalea sp. The sequence goes on from NZ_CAKZPW010000197.1 coordinate 2,155, forward strand.
TTTTATGACGTCGACAAAATTAGCCTATGGCACGATCTTTATGAACGCCCAACATCTGTTAAATTGATGGGGAATATAAATGGCCTGAACCTTTTGGATGCTGGCTGCGGGGCGGGAAAACACAGCGCCGACCTCTTGGCAAAGGGCGCAAGCGTGTCCGGATGCGATATTAGTGCAAAAATGCTCCAATTTGCCAAAGACGCTCTAGGCGATCAAATGCAATTTAAAATTGCGGATTTATCCAATCCTTTGCCATATGCAGAGGCTGAGTTTGACGGCATCTTATGTGCACTTGCGCTGCATTTCATAAAGGACTGGAAAACACCGCTGAGCGAATTCCATCGGCTCTTAAAACCTGGCGGGCGGCTTGTTTTTTCAACACTTCACCCATTCATTGAAATCGAAAAAGTCGAAGGTAAAAACTACTTTGCTCATGCACCAATAGAAAACAAACGCAAAATTGATGGCGAAACGATGCTCGTGCGCTATTGGCGTCGCCCGCTAACGCAAATGATTGAAGAAATAAACGCATCAGGCTTACAAATTGAAACCATAAGAGAGCCCAAGCCGCTTGAAACCGCCAAAGAGAAGTTTCCAGATGCCTATGAGAAGCTAACCACACAGCCACGCTTTATTTTCTTTGTTTTGAAAAAACCTGTCTAAAAACCATACTCGCGGCCCTCGGCGGTGCGCCCGTTGCATAATGGGCCTAGCGACAGTCAAAAAGATATTCGCTTAACACCTGAGCCAATGCATCCGCCGGTACGGCTGCGCACTTCTGAAAAACCGCCATACGACCAACAATTTCTTGCAACTGTGCGAATTGCTCAATGACGTGATACTCGGGCCGATCTATGTAGTCGTCAACCACCATGGTCCATTCTGTTTCATCCCCAAGGGCCTGAATGCATTTCAGCGCACAAGCGACCCGAAAGCGCCCATCGATCAGAATGAAGTCTGGTCTTACACCTTGGGGCAGGTCTGAATATTGCGCAAAACGCTTGATTTGGTTCTTAGATAAATCACGCCCTTTGCTTGGATAACCCCAATCCCCTGTGAACCCAATATCTGCATGAATGTAATGCTGATTAGCGTCTTGATATCCCGCCTGCTCAACTGTCTGGCGCACGCTCAGCGAGAAAAGCAAATCACTCTCTTTGCTGACAAAAGGCAAGCCCCGCTTTGCCGCCAAAAAAGTCGATCCCCCGCTGCCAAATTCTAAATAGCAATTTGCATCAGCCAATCGACTTTCGAACCAATTGATGGCCTGTTCATTTTCAAAATGGGGCAAAGTGGCGGTACGATACACCAACATTTTCTGAAGGGCTTGATGAACAAGCGGCCATCCCTTCGTCAAATAGATCAGCCCACTATTCCAACGCGGCAGGTTTTTGGTTTTCATTCCAACAGTTCCTTCACCCGCGCTTGCAAATTTGGCACCACTTCCGTTTCAAACCAAGCATTTCGTCGCAACCAAATATTGTTGCGCGGACTGGGGTGCGGCAAGGGCAAGTAGTCTGGCAAGAACTCTTGCCAGCGCTCAACAGTTTGTGTGAGCGTTTTGGACTGGCGATTACCCAAATGATAATCCATCGCATAAGCGCCAATGATAATCTTCAATTCCAACTGCGGCAGCTGTTCAAACAAGTTATCATGCCAAGTGGCACCACATTCACGGCGGGGCGGCAGATCACCGGACGAACCAGTGCCGGGAAAACAAAACCCCATCGGCACAATGGCAAAAATATTTGGATCATAGAACTGGGCTGGTGTTACCCCCAACCAATTGCGTAACCGTTCGCCGCTTTTGTCGTCAAAAGGTTTGCCCGTTTCATGCACGATGCGACCGGGCGCTTGCCCCGCAATCAATATTTTTGCTGTTGTGCTGACTTGCAACACCGGTCTGGGCCCAAGCGGCAAATGGGCGGCACAAAGGGTGCAATCCCTTATGCTCGTCACAAGGCTCACAAATTCAGACATCATCATTTCTCCCAAACCCAATTTCGGAGAAATTTCCCCGTTCACCCCAAACCACACAAAGAAAACTAATCCGTTTTACCCCCTAGTCGACAGCCCACGAATTTGCGATTATCAAACAAAATCAAATCGCCAATTCAACTAGGCTCTCCGCTTTATGACCCTTGACCAAATCCTCCTATTTTCCCTTTTCTTTTTGGTCTTTGTCGGTCTGTTGTGGGGCAGATGGCGTTATGATCTCATCGCATTCACCGCACTTATTATTGCATTGCTGCTGCAGCTTGTGCCAACACAAATGGCATTTTCCGGCTTTGGCCACCCCGCCACAATAATTGTTGCATTGGTGCTTATTGTATCACGTGGCCTGACAAACTCAGGCGCAGTAGATTTGATCACCCGCTCAGTAATTGATCAATCGCGCTCCATTGGCATGCATATCACTATTATGGGTGGTCTTGGGGGTATTCTGTCCGCCTTTATGAACAACGTAGCGGCGTTGGCTATGTTGATGCCTGTCGATATTCAAGCCGCCCAAAAGGCGGGTCGCACACCCAGCCAAACCCTAATGCCCTTGTCTTTTGCTACCATATTGGGTGGCTTAGTTACCCTTATTGGTACACCGCCAAATATCATTATCGCTTCAATCCGCGAGACCACCTTGGGCGAACCGTTCAAGATGTTTGATTTTGCCCCTGTTGGCATCATCGCCTCTGTAGTTGGCATCACCTATGTGGCCACCATCGGCTGGCGGTTGATCCCTGAACAGTCCCGCAGCAAAAACGCCACAAGTGAATTGGCAGAACTGGAAGGCTATATCGCGGATTTGGTGGTTGCCGATGACAGCAAAGCGATCGGCCAAAAGGTAAAAGAACTCGACGCCATCGCCGAAGAGAACGACTGCCATGTGCTGGGCTTGTCCCGACGTGGGAAGCGTTTGGCCGGGCGGGCCCGGAACGAAGAAATCAAAGCAGGTGATCATTTGATCATTGAAGCTTCGCCTGAAGCCATAAATGCCTTGGTCGGCGCATTGGGCCTTAAATTCCAAGGCCAAACCGCAACAAACAACGCTTTGTCGGGCGATGTAGTTTTGGCCGAGGCTGTTGTAACACGTGAGAGCCGTTTGGCGGGCCGTACGGCCATGCAATCAAAACTATTGCCGCGCTATGGTGTTTCGCTGCTAGGGATATCGCGCCAAGGCAAGGCCATACGCACCCAGGTGCGCAAGACAGAACTTGAGCCCGGCGATATATTGCTGCTCCTAGGTGCGCCAGACAATGTTGAAGATGTTATCGGCCGCATGGGCTTCTTGCCCCTTGCCGACCGGCAATTGCCTGTCACCCAATATGATCGCGCATGGCTCGCCATTGGTGTTTTTGCCGCAGCCCTGATTGCGGCCAGCTTTGGCTGGATATACCTGCCTGTCGCCTTGGCGGTTGTGGCCATTATCTTTGTGTTCACCGACATTGTGCCCTTACGTGAACTTTATGACACGATTGAATGGCCCGTGGTGGTTTTATTGGGGTCTATGATTCCCCTAGGTGCGGCGCTTGAAAGTTCTGGCGGCACAGAACTGATCGTCAATGGTTTAGCTGCGGCCACCGCAGGTCTTCCTGCGTGGATGGCGCTGACCTTGCTCATGATCGTCACCATGACCCTTTCAGATGTTCTAAACAATACCGCCACGGCCATTGTTGCCGCCCCCATCGCCATTGGCCTCGCCAACCAATTAGGGGTCAATCCGGACCCATTTTTGATGGCGGTTGCCGTTGCAGCAAGTTGCGCCTTCCTCACCCCTATCGGGCACAAAAACAACATGCTCATTCTAGGGCCGGGCGGCTATTCTTTCTCCGACTATTGGCGCATGGGATTGCCTCTTGAGATCATCATCGTGGCAGTGTCCGTGCCCGCCATTCTTGTCTTTTGGCCGCTCTAAGGAGCAGTAATGACCCTATCATTTGAACAATTTGATCGCGTTTTAACGCTCAACAACATTCACGCCAAAGAAACATCATTCCTTGAGACCGCAGATCTTGAGCGCTTAACCAAGCGTTCTTATCTCACCAAAACCATCGGCGAACTCGACGCGTTTCTGATCGCCATGAGTCACAATTCGCCCCATGATGGGATCAATTATTCTTGGTTCAAACAGCGCTACGATAGTTTTGCCTATGTCGATAGGATCGTCACCGCGCAACATGCGCGCGGCAAAGGCCACGCCAGAACGCTCTATCTTGATTTAATGGATAAGGCGAAAGCTGATGGCATAGAAATGGTGTGCTGTGAAATCAACCATTGTCCACCCAACCCTGGCTCTGTTGCCTTCCATGAAAAGCTGGGGTTTGAAATGATCGACATCGCTGCTTTGGATGAAACCAAAACAGTTGGCTATTGGATCAAAAAGCTCTAAAGCGGCAAAAACACCCGTCGCATAATCTCAGGTCGCCCCGCGCGTTCTGCTGATTTGCGTGATGCATGATTGTACCTATCGATGGTACCAATCATCAACCGCTCTGGTGTTTGTTTTGCCCGCAAAGCCGCCAAGTTTTTTTGCATATGTGTGGCATATCCATGTCCGGACGCGGAAGAAACAATCACTTCTTCTACCACCTCATCGCCTTGCAGCCAGCCAATCGCACTGTCGCGAATGCAAATCATGCCAATGGGTTCTGGCTGGTGTGCAACATGCGCCACATAGAGGTCGCCGTTCTCATGACAACTTGTCAGATCATCCAAATCGGCGCCATTAGTGTTGCGTCGCAATTGTGGGTGATCCCGCTTCACCCGTTCACATCGCACATCGATCATTTCTTTGAGGGCGCACACATCTGCATCTTGAGATAGAGAAACCTGTTCCGTTGCCTCAGCCATTTGGCCATATCGCGCGCCGTGAATGGAACAATCTAGCACTGCATCTGCAGTTGGCATTTCATGCGCAGGCGCAGTGAGGCGCACAAATTGAGGCGCAAATACACACCAATGCTCTTTGACATGTTTTCGCAAAGCATAAAGATCAGAAAACTCATGCGCGATAACGTCAACGAAGGGTCGGTCAACGTCCAGCCCATAAAACCGAATGCCGGCCAGCATCGCGCCATCTTCAGTTTCGATCAATCGATGATTGTAGGCGCTTGGCTCAACATCAAAACGGTCAATATTGTCGGAAAACAGCCGTGCAAAATCAGGGTCATGGATGAAGTTCAATTGCTGATGTAGCCAATTTCGCACCCTTTTTGATGGAAAACCGAAAAGCTGAGTTTCCAAAGCCAATTCATGTTTCAAGGAGGACCAGCGCAAAATTTCTTCAATACTCATATCAAAGACACTAGCGCACGTTTATCAGCTGTCAATCGATGTTAAAGCCTACTGCCGCGGCGGCGGCACTGGCGCATTCGCGTCTTCACCACCTTCAGTCTGCTCAACTGCACCAAACAAACCACCAAACCAGCTCGTCACTTTCTGTGTGGTTTGGTTCACGGCAATTTTGCGCTCTTCAGCTGCTTGCGCCGCCTCAATTTTGCGCTGCGCTGCGGCGGCCGCATCTTTTTCCGACTGAGCCTTGTTGGCCATGGCAACTTCAAAAGCAGCCGCATCTGCAGTTTGCATTTGGCTATAGGCCGCTTTCATATCAGCGTTCAATGTTGAAGCGCCGCAACCGCCTGCCCGATTGATGCCATATCGACCATTGCACACTTCCCACTTCGGGCGTTCTTTGGTCAACTCAAAATGGTCGTAACCTACTTTGATATCACGCCAGAAAGACATATGCTTGCTGTCGCTAAATTCAGCTAAGTTTTCCGCCGTCATGCGAAATGGAAAAACTTGAACCTGAAAGCTTTTGCTGCCGCCCTTAAAAGTCTCCCGTGCCAAAGCGTAAATCTCGCCAACCTGTTCATCCGTCATCGCATAGCAGCCGCGCGAAGAACAATCGCCGTGCACCATAATATTTGACCCGGTGCGGCCATGCGCACGATCAAATTTGTTTGGAAAACCAAGGTTAAACGCCAAGAAATAGTTGGAGCGTGGGTTCATCAGACCCGGGGTTACATCATAAAATCCTTCAGGTGATTGACGATCGCCCTCTTTGATTTTTGGACCAAGATCACCCGACCACGCGCAGATTTTATAGGTACGGAAGTGCTCAAACTTGCCAGTTTTCTCAACCTTTTTCCACACTTCCAACTCGCTGTCTCGTTTGAAAATACGAACCAACATGGGCGCCTTTTCGCTTGAGCCCATTTGGCTCAGCCGCGCTTTGGTCAAAGAAGATAGAGGTATATTGTGCCGGTTGCTCTCAAACCCTGTGGTACAGGCTCCAAGCAGGCCAATGGCCAACACGATCAACGATAATTTTGTAAATTGACGCAAACCAATCAACACCAAACTCTCCAAATGCAGGTCCCGGCCAAATAGCATAAGGGGACCCCAATAAATTACAGTTAATCAATTGGGGTGCCTAATGCTTTTACGCAATAGCCAATTCACATTTAGGTGAGGTTTGAGCCCATCGCGAGGTATTTTTCGCGCCGGTGTTCGCGCACTTCCAAACGGCCCTTGCCGTCAAACTCAGCCAAGAAATCCTCAATCACTTTGTGCACGGATTGCATAACCTCTTGTGCGTGGCGATGTGCGCCACCAACAGGCTCAGGCACGATCTGATCAATTATGCCAAACTGCAAAAGATCTTGCGCGGTGATCTTCATATTGTTTGCCGCATCTTGCGCTTTAGCCGCGTCACGCCACAAAATTGAAGCCGCCGCTTCTGGCGAAGCAACCGTATAAATCGAATGCTCGAGCATCACCACTTTGTTCGCCGTCGCAATTGCAATCGCACCGCCTGAACCACCTTCGCCAATAACAATAGCAATTGAGGGCACGCCAATTTCAAGGCACATTTCGGTAGATCGCGCAATCGCTTCGGCTTGGCCGCGCTCTTCAGCGCCAACGCCCGGATAAGCACCGGCGGTATCCACAAAGAACAACACCGGAATATCAAACCGATCCGCCATATCCATCACACGCACCGCTTTGCGGTAGCCTTCAGGCCGGGCAGAGCCGAAATTATGCTTCAGGCGCGTCTCAGTATTCGAGCCTTTTTCTTGCCCGATAATGGCAACAGGTTTTCCATCAAACCGACCAAAGCCCGTCTGAACCGCAGCGTCTTCGGCAAATTTTCGGTCGCCAGCCAATGGCACAAAATCAGTGATCAGGCTTTTGATATAGTCAACGAAATGCGGCCGCAGCGGATGCCGCGCCACTTGGGTTTTTTGCCAAGGGGACAAACGCCCATAAATCTCATGCATGGCCTCGTCTGCTTTGGTTTGCAAACGTTTCACTTCATCGTCAATTTCAACCGCTTCGCCACTTTGTGCGAGCGATTTCAATTCTTGAACTTTGCCTTGAATATCAGCGACTGGCTTTTCAAATTCGAGATAGGACTGCATCTTTATCCGTCTTCTTTGTCGTTCCAAAGCCCAGCGATCGCTGAAGGCTTTTTGAACCCATATGATTGCGGCGGAAAGTGGCCATTCCCCCGGATAATGTCAAGCTTTGATGCGCAGATTAGCAACTCATTCGCCCAACTGCTATCGTGTTTTGGCGCTCAATGCCCCTACTCCTTGGCCAAGGGATGGTGATCTTGCACAAGCGAGGTCAACCGCTCATCCAAAATGTGCGTGTAGATTTGTGTCGTTGAAATATCAGAATGCCCCAACAATAATTGCACCACACGAAGGTCTGCCCCCCTTTCCAACAAATGTGAGGCAAAAGCATGGCGCAAAATATGTGGCGAGATTTTTGAAGTATCCAATCCAGCGCGCGCCGCCAATGCTTTCAGTTCACGCGCAAACACTTGACGGGCCATATAGCCGGTGTCCGTTTTTGCCGGAAAAACAAACCGCCCCGGCGCCAAACCTTGCAAATAATTCAACAATGCATCTTTTGCGCGATCGTTGAGCGGCACCACCCGTTCTTTGTTGCCTTTGCCGATAATGTTTAACATCGACCCTTCTCGCGTCACGCTTGAGCGCAAAAGCCCCACCAATTCAGAAACCCGCATGCCCGTGCCATATAAAAGCTCCAACAAAACATATAGCTTTTGCGCCCTAAGTTTTGCCTTGGCTGACAATTCTTCTTCCGTTGCCTCACGTTCGGCCTGCGCAAAAAGCTGATCCACCTCTTCAATGCTCATGGTCTTTGGCAGTTTGGTGCCCGCTCTTGGCGCGGGAATGACCCGGGTTGGATCATCAGGGCGCACCCCATCAGAAACCAAAAACTGATAGAATTGGCGCAAAGAGCTCAAACGCCGCGCCGCACTTGAAGGCGCAAAACCGCGCTCATCCAACGATATTAAATAGTGCTGCACCAGCTGACGGTCCGCGGTACCGATTTGATGTTTTTGACCATCAACAAACCCCGCATAATCGGTGAGATCGCGCCGGTAGGCCTCAAGCGTATTGCTGGCAGCGCCGCGCTCTGCACTCATCATTTCTAGGAAGTTTTCGACCAAATATTGATCAGTCATTAGTTGTTGAACAAGTCGCGCGAGGGAATGCGTTGGCTCATTTCACGAGGTTCGGGCTCAACAAAAATCGTCAGCGCATACATTGAGCCATAGATGATCGCTGCGAGTACACCGATAAAGACCAGAAAACGAATAAGCGTGGGCATTTGGACTTGGTTCCTTCCAATTGCACCCTTTTTCGTTCATTTCGCGGTTCCAATCAAGCATTTGATTGAGCGAGGTGGCTTGACAATTCCCCCACAGATCGCTTCAACCTCTCATTCAAGAACAAGGTGGAGAAGTTAGTGCCCGTCGAACTAGACAGCACCGTAGTGCAACGCAATGCAGATCGGGTTAACGCAAATCGCGGCGCCAAACCAATTGTGATCATCGGCATGATGGGCGCAGGCAAATCCACGGTCGGCAAACGTGTCGCCCATTTTTTGGGGCTTGAATTTGTTGATAGCGACGACGAAATTGAATTGGCAGCGGGCATGCCAATTCCCGATATTTTTGAAACCCATGGTGAAGAAGAGTTTCGCGCAGGGGAAACCCGCGTGATCGCCCGGCTTTTGCGCACCCGCCGTGATGCGATCATTTCAACAGGTGGCGGCGCATATATGGATCCGATCACCCGCAAAAACATATCGCAGCACGCCATTTGCGTTTGGTTGAAAGCCGACGTTGAATTGCTGTTCGAGCGTGTTTCGCGCCGCAACACGCGACCGCTCTTGCGCACGCCGGACCCGTTTGGCACACTCAAAGCACTGGTTGATTTAAGATATCCAACTTACGCTGAAGCGGATGTAACCGTTATGTCCCATGAAGCAAGCCACGAACAAATTGGTGCAGAAATAGTGGCGGCCCTCGCCGACCATTTGGACCCAACCGCAAAGTTAAAAAAAACAAATGACGAGCAATAATATCGTTCATATTGATCTGGGCGAACGTGCCTATGATATTAATGTCAGCCCTGACGCCATCGACACACTGGGCGCAAAACTCAAAACCATGTTTCCCGGCGCACGCTATGGAATTGTGACCGATGAGAACGTTGAACGCGAGCAATTGCCTCGTCTCAAACGCGCCCTTGAGAGCGAAGGGCTAGACTATTCGGTGGTCACCATTCCTGCGGGGGAAAGCTCAAAATGTAACGCACAGCTTAATCGTGTTGTTGAGGCTTTGCTCGATGAACGGCTTGAGCGCAACGACATTATTATTGCATTTGGCGGCGGCGTTGTGGGTGATTTGGCAGGCTTTGCCGCCTCCATCATCCGGCGCGGCATGGATTTTGTGCAAGTTCCGACCTCATTGTTGGCGCAAGTGGATAGTTCTGTTGGCGGTAAAACAGGTATCAACTCGCCCCACGGCAAAAACCTAATTGGTGCCTTTCATCAACCCCGCTATGTGGCTGCCGACTTGCAAGCCCTTGGCACCTTGTCCGAACGTCAGTTCCGCGCCGGCTATGCAGAAATGGCAAAATATGGCCTGATCGACGATGAAGAGTTTTTCTTTTGGCTGGAAGAACATTGGCGCGAAATATTTGCGGGCGGCCCCGCCCGTGCAAAAGCCATCGCCCATTCTTGTCGGGCAAAGGCGCGCTTTGTTGCAGCGGACGAAAAAGAACATGGCGCGCGCGCCTTGCTCAACCTAGGGCACACCTTTGGCCATGCTTTTGAAGCGGTCACCGGCTATTCAAATCGCTTGTTGCACGGCGAAGCCATTTCAATCGGCATGGTGCTGGCCCATCGCTATTCCACCAAAATTGGTATCGCCAATGGCCAAGACGCAGTGCGTGTCACCAACCACTTCAAAGCCGTTGGTCTGCCAACCGAGCTCAACGATATCCCAGGCCCCCTCGCTTCAACCGAAGAATTAATGCATCATATCGCTCAAGACAAAAAAGTATCGCGCGGCACACTCACCTTTATTTTGACAAATGGCGTTGGCAAGGCTTTCATTCAAAAGGGATGTGACCCACATTCAATTTCTGCGTTTCTTGAGGAGCAACGAACCTAATGGCTGAGTTTTTCGCATCAATGCCACCAACCTTTTGGATTTCGGTGGTCTCAATTCTGGTGCTGCTTTCCCTTTCTGGATTTTTCTCTGGCTCCGAAACAGCCCTGACCGCAGCCTCGCGCGCCCGCATTCACCACTGGGTGAAGGCCGGAAACAAGCGTGCTGAGCTTGTTGAAAAACTTATTGCCGATAAAGAGCGCTTGATCGGCGCACTATTGCTGGGCAACAACCTCGTCAACATCCTCGCGTCCTCTTTGGCCACAAGCGTGTTGATCGCCCTGTTTGGTGACACGGGTGTGATATATGCAACGATCGCCATGACCGCGCTTGTTGTTATATTTTCTGAAGTTTTGCCAAAAACTTGGGCCATTTCCAAACCTGATGAATTTGCGTTGGGCGTTGCCCCAATTGTGCGGCCCATCGTGGCCTTGTTTGCCCCAATCACATTTGCCATCCAAAAACTTGTCAACGCCCTATTGCGCATGGTGGGTGCCCGCCGCGAAGGCGATGACACTGGCATGACCGGCCACGAAGAATTGCGCGGCACTGTGGACCTTTTGCACCGAGAGGGCGAGGTGATCAAAAACGACCGCGATATGCTTGGCGGCATTTTAGATCTCAGCGCATTGGAAGTATCCGACGTGATGGTCCACCGCACCAAAATGCTCGCTTTAGACGCTGAAATGCCCAAAGAGCAGCTGGTCCAGGAAATCCTTGAAAGCCCCTATACCCGCATTCCATTGTGGAAGGACGACAAAGAAAACATTGTCGGTGTTGTACATGCCAAAGACATGCTGCGGGCTTTGTTCAAAGCCGGTGGCGACGTGGAGCAGCTCAATATCTCCGCCATCGTTTCAAAACCTTGGTTTGTACCAGACACGACCCCCGTGCAGGCACAGCTCAACGCGTTTTTGCGCGAAAACGCGCACTTTGCCTTGGTGGTCGACGAATATGGCGAAGTTGAAGGGCTCATAACCCTTGAAGACATATTGGAAGAAATCGTTGGGGAAATTGCCGACGAGCATGATGAAGTCATGGAAGGGGCGAAAAAACAACCAGACGGCTCCTATATTGTTGATGGCTCTCTGCCGATCCGCGATATCAATCGTGCGCTCGATTGGAACCTGCCCGATGAAAATGCCACCACCATTGCTGGTCTTGTTTTGGACGAAGCTAAAATGATCCCCAACATCAACCAGACCTTCACATTCCACGGCAAGCGCTTCCGCGTGTTGAAAAAAGAACGAAATCGCATCACAGAACTAAAGATAATTCCCTAAGTATTTTCTGAGGTCTCGACAGATCAAGCTCTCATCAGGTCGTTGAAATTCAAAGGGAAAATCGGTTGGCTAAAATGCCACCCAATTTGCGGATCTTATCATAAGTTCTGCTCATTATGCTTTTGAGCATGATGATGAAAAAATGTTGGAAAAAACTATGTCAGTACTTTGCGGGCGATCCCTCGATCAGCCCGTTCAAACTGACATTGTTTCAATCAACTGGGGCAACAGTGCTTGCCTCTATTCTTGCAGTGATCGCCTATAATACTGTTGGTGTCTATTACGCAGGCATTTGGTACCAATTGGGGGTGACCCTTGTCATTGCCTCTTTCGTGGCCCCGATCTTTCTGTTCCCATCCTACCGCACTTCAGGGCGCTTACAGCGCGCAAATGCCATTATCAAAGCGCAAGCCACAACCGATCATTTAACCGGCCTGCCCAACATGCTGGCGCTTAACAACCAGTTGAAAAATCTTCTGACTGACGACAAAAACCAAACAGCTTTTGCGCTACATTTCCTAGATATCGACCGATTTAAACAGGTCAACGATTCGCTTGGTCATGATGTGGGCAATGAACTGATCATTGAAACAGGGCGGCGCATTCAAGACTGGGTCGGCAACGCCGGATTTGTTGCTCGGTTTGGCGGCGATGAATTTGTCGTCATTCAATTTGCCACGTCAAATGAATTGGCTGCCACCCATTTTGGCCGCGAGCTGCGCGTGCATCTGGCGAAGCGGTATAATCTGTCAGACCACGAAATTAATGTGACCGCTTCTATTGGCACAGCCCTTTCGCCGTTTCATGGCACCAACCAAGAACAATTGCTCAAAGCCGCTGATTTGGCGCTTTATAAAGCCAAAGAAACCGGCCACGCCAGTTGCGTCTTTGAACCCCGCTTCGCCTCAGAAGCGTCAAACCGCCGCCGGATCGAGGGCATTCTGCGCGATACAATTGAAAAAGGCACCCTAATACCCTATTTCCATTCCATCGTTCAGGCCAAAAATCCACTGCAAATTGCAGGGTTCGAAGCCCTTTGCCGAATTGAATTGCCCGATGGCGAAATCCTAAACCCAGAACAATTCATCCCCATCGCTGAAAGCACAGGATTGATTTTGGATATTGGCGCACACATGTTGCAGCAAGCCTGTATCGAATGTGCGAGTTGGCACCCCGACCTATTTGTATCGGTAAATGTATCACCCGTACAAATGATCCGATCTGACTTTTTGACCACCGTTCAAGAGGCCCTTAACGACAGCGGATTGCCCCCATATCGGCTGGAACTTGAAATCACCGAATCTGTTTTGATCAATGACGTCGAGCACATTCGAACCACTCTTGAGCGGGTGCGTGCGCTAGGCGTTCAAATTGCCTTAGATGATTTTGGCGCAGGCTACTGTGGCCTTCACTATTTGCGTCAAATTGAAATTGATAAAATCAAAATCGACAAATCCATCATCGACGATGCAGCAACGGTTGAGATCTCACGCAACATTCTGAACGGCGTATCCCTGATCGCCAAACAAATGGAGATCACATTGGTGGCCGAAGGCGTCGACGACATCACCAAGGCTGAATTCTTGTCAAAAGGCGAGTGCGTGCACCAGTTCCAAGGTTATCTCTTTTCAAAACCGGTAAACGCGGTGAACGCCCGCCGCATGCAAGAAATACTCCCAAGCCAAGCGACGGGCTCTAATGTGATCCAGCTGCCTGTCAAATCAAATGACAGGGCCTAAATCGTCTGATCTTAGTTTGTTGGTCCCTTTTTTAAGATTTGGTTTCTCTAAACCAAACCAACAAACCCGCACCGATGGTAATCGCACCACCTATTAAGGTGATCACATCGGTCATATGCCCAAAAAACAAAAGCGTAAGCCCCACAGCCACCGGCAGCGCCAAGAAATTTAGCGGCTGCAATGTGCTCGCTGGCGCATGTTTTAACGCCACGGTGAACAAGAGATGCGTCGCAATGGCGCAAACGATAACAATAATCATCAGCAACCAGCCGCGCATACCCATGGCTTCAAGTTCAAATACACCAGTCACAGTGGACAAGACCAAAGCCACCAGAGCCAAATAAAGCATCGATGTTTTGGTACTGTCTTTTGTGGCCACTTTTCGCGTCAACACCGTGTAAAGCGAAAAACTCAATACAGCGCCAACGACCAACCAGATAGAAACATCAATCGTTTGGAAGCCAGGGCGAATAACAACCATTGCGCCCACAAAGCCGACCAAAACAGCAATCCAACGGTAAATCCCCATCTTCTCCCCAAGGATCGGTACAGCCAGCAAGCTGACGACAATGGGATAGAGCATAAACATGGCCTGCAAATCAGAAGTTTGCATATGGCCCAGTGCAGCGGAAAACAGCCAAATATCAATGAGCAACAAAACAGACCGTAGGATTTGCAGTTTGGGATAATGCGAGCGAGCAACCAATCGAAGGTCACTGTTTCGACCGATCCATATCAGGGTGAATAATGCCACACCCCAAAACCGGATCATAACCACCTGCATGACCGAAAAATCGGCCACCAATAATTTGACAGCAATATCCTGCACCCCAAAAATTACCAATGACACAAGCGTCAAAATGATCGCCTTGGGCACATTCTCTGATGGCGCTGTAGCAGCGTTTTTCATTCAAACTATCCTTTGATTCGATAAGTGAGCAAAAAACGCCCCACATGCAAACCGCACGCAAAAAACCGCGCATGCAGAAGCAAGCGCGGGGCGTTTAAATTTACTCTTTTGTGAAAAATATACTGCATTGCTTGGTCCCTAAGTGCGCAAATCAGACGTTGATTTGAGCTGCACTTGGACGAAGCTTGGGCAGTGCCGTGACATTGCAACACGCCACGGCACACGTCAATATTTTTGTTGCTCCACTACTGCTTTTTGGCTTGCAACCTCACTTCGGTTGAAAACACATAAATACGTCAGCCCTGTTGATGCGCTAATTATAAAACCAACGCGCTCAACCAATCCCACATCATGCGGTTTTTAAGTACCCCAGATCCTTCAAGGCGCGCTCATCAAACCCTTTGAAAATCAACCAAAGGGCAAAAACCATCTCTTGCACGGCAATTGGCACCATGAGCCCGGTTGCAAGCGTAGGTGAGATAAGTTCAAACGTATAAAACAGGCTGCCCGACAGTAACAGCACGGCAGAAACTGTTCCTGCCAATGAAATCCATCGTGGCACCAGCTTGGACTGAAACAGCAATATGTTAAGAATAATCGCGCCGATTACGAAGAACAGCAAAAACACCGGCCCCGCCTCCGCGCCCCAATAATTCACAGATTGAATGGAGGCGCCAATATGTTCA
>NZ_CAKZPW010000198.1:0-6650 GCF_937139385.1 uncultured Maritalea sp.
GGTCATGGTGCGTGGCGAAACGGATCCGACATCGCTGAATCAGATGGTGACCGCCTTTGGCACCAATATTGGCGACGTCATTGATTTCCCCTATTCCCCGGTGCGCCAGATTGTTCTGTTGCTGCCAGAGGGGACGGGCTTTGACCATATCGAACGCGTGCGCACTGCGGCTGGGCTTAGCTACTTTATCTCTATGCTGACGCTGGCGGTGTTCTATTTCTTTGTGCGGGTGAAAAACTGGCCGATCAATTCCGGCCCGTTCAATGTCTGGATCAACATGCCGACATTTGACCCCACAGCAGGGGGTGACGTGGTGCAGCGATTGGGCCGTGATGCGCGGTTCAACATCATCGTTGGCTTCACCTTGCCGTTCTTCATTCCGGCAGCTTTGAAGGCATCAGAGTCGCTGTTTGGGCAAGTAACGCTGGACAACCCGCAGACAATGGTTTGGATTGTGGCCGCATGGGCATTCCTTCCGGCAAGTCTATTGATGAGAGGGCTGGCATTGGGCCGGATCGCAGAACTTGTCGAGCGCAAGCGCGCAAGTGCGGCGCGGCAATCGAAAGGTTTGCAGCCTGCATAATCACGCTGTTGCTGGTTGCGACTGGCGCAAATGCTGATCCAATGTTCAAACGCTTGCGCACACGCCATGCGGATCGGCTCTGACTCAGAGGCCATTTCCAAATTGATTGTGGTGATGGGGCACCCTTTTGTGAAATTTGAATTGGTGAGATTGTGTCCGAACCCCGCAGCGACCAGTTGCATGAATTCGCCAATGGAGTTTGCAGCCTCCGCCGCCGCTTCGAGTTGAACAGCAATCTCGCGCTGTGCCGCTTCAATCACGGCAATCGCAATCTCTTCTTTTCCCTTGGGGAAGTGATAATAGACCGAGCCCTTGGGCAGTTCGCCCGCCGCACAGATCTCGTTTAGCCCAATGGCATGGAACCCGCGCACCTGAAACAGATCCGCCGCCACCGCCACCAACTTCTCCCGCGTCACTTCGCCTTTGGTTTTCTTTTGTTTCGGCATCTAGTTTCCGTTTCGCTCTCATCAATCAACCAGTGCTTCATAATGCATAAAAATAGACCAGTCTATATAAAAATGAATAAAGTTAGTCTTGCTCAGCTGATCTGTTGTGGTTTGGAGGAACAATTGTGGCTTTGGCATCCGTACGTGCGTTCAACATCTGCACGGCGATTGCACATGGAGTGTTAAACAAACTACAAAGCAGTTTTCAATCTGGAGTAGGCTTTCCCCTAAACCCGATCTCTCAACCCCGTGAAGAACGCACGAATCTCCTCAAAAGTGCCGCAGGTTTGAAATGCGATCAGCGTGGCGCTGGTCCAAGGGGAGGTGGGGTTGAGCTCTGTTTCAAACGCTTCGATTTGGCTAATTTGAGCTGTGTCTAGGTTTAACTTGCGCGCAGCTTGCAGCATGGCCAAAAACTCGTGCACATTGTGCATCACGCGGTACGCGTCAAACATTTCTTGTGCTTCGCTCGGATGGTCGCGCCATGAACGGCCTGCAAATATTTCGCTGAACACGCGCTGCCCGGCGCCAAAGCAATTGTAGCGGATGCAGCCTTTAAAGCCTTGTGTGTCCAAATCATCGTGGATGGTGCAGCTGTGCGCTTTGTCTAAATGTTTGCAGGGTTCTGCCGCCTGCTTGTCATAGGCGAACATATTGGAGCGATCAAACGCCAGCGCCACGCAGCAATAAGCGGCGCAATTGGTGCAATCTGGTTCAAGTTTGATATTTGGCAAATTGGCAGGCATGGGCCAGTGCTATCCGACATGAAGAGAGATCGCAACACAGATAAAATTTGACCATTTGATAAATAAATCGTCTTCAATTATGGTCGCCGCCAGTCTTAGGGCAATTTCCGTATCAGTAAATGCGGATTTGCGCCTTGCGACAGGGGGGCAATTTGTGAGACAACGGCCCCACATTTTGACGCCAAACCCAAATTAGGTGAGCCATGAAATTTTTCGTCGACACTGCAGAAGTTGCAGACATTAAAGAACTCAATGAAACCGGTCTTTTGGACGGTGTAACCACCAACCCAAGCTTGATCGCAAAGTCTGGCCGTGACTTCCTCGAAGTGGTCAAAGAGATTTGCGATATTGTTGAAGGCCCAGTATCCGCTGAAGTGGCTGCAACTGATTATGACGGTATGGTTGCAGAAGGCGAGCACCTCGCCAAGATCGCCAAAAATGTTGTGATCAAATTGCCATTGACCATGGACGGCCTAAAAGCTTGTAAATACTTCTCAGGCAAGGGCATCAAAACCAACGTCACCTTGTGCTTTTCAGCTAACCAAGCATTGCTGGCCGCCAAAGCTGGCGCGACATATATCTCGCCCTTCATTGGCCGCTTGGACGATATCAACCTTGATGGCATGCAGTTGATCGAAGACATCCGCACCATTTATGACAACTACGGCTACGAAACTGAAATTCTTGCAGCATCTATTCGCTCTGCAAATCACGTTTCAGATGCTGCCTTGTCTGGCGCTGATGTGGCAACCATTCCACCAAGCGTTATCCGCCAATTGGTTCAACACCCATTGACCGCAAAAGGCCTAGACGCCTTTGTGAAAGACTGGGCGTCTACAGGTCAAAAAATCCTTTAACTGACCGGGGTCCAAACCCCAACTTAAAGCGAACGGAATATAAGATGAGCGATAAAGCTTTGGAAGATGAAGTACGCGCAGCGCTAGCCACTGTGCAATTGCCCGGCGGTGCCCCATTGGCAGGCTATGCAGGCATGAGCGATATCATCATCACTAAAGGCGCCATCGCGTTCGCCATCACCATCGCACCGGGACTAGAGGCGTCTTTTGCCCCGGTGCGCGACCAAGCTCAAGCAGCGGTTAGCAAAATTGCTGGCGAGCGCAAGGTGATGATTTCTATCACCTCAGATCGCCAACAAGCGCAAAAAGCTACCGCGGCCCCGCGCCAACCGGGCCCGCCGCCAAAAGAGCCGGTAAAAGGCATCAAATCCATCATCGCTGTTGCTTCAGGCAAGGGCGGTGTGGGTAAATCGACAACGGCGGTCAATTTTGCGCTGGCCTTACAAGCCAAAGGCCAAAAGGTCGGCATTTTGGATGCAGATATTTACGGCCCGTCTATGCCAAAATTGTTGGGCCTAGAAGGCAAACCCGCCATGCGCGACGATGGCATTTTTACGCCGCACGAAGCCTATGGCCTCAAGGTTATGTCCATCGGCTCCATGCTCGAAGGCGACCAAGCTGTCGTGTGGCGCGGTCCCATGGCCACCTCTGCCCTACGCCAATTGCTGCGCGAAACAGATTGGGGCGATATTGATACCCTCGTGGTTGATCTGCCCCCCGGCACTGGCGACGTGCACATCTCGCTCGTTCAATCCGTGCCGCTCACTGGCGCAATCATCGTTTCCACCCCGCAAGATTTGGCCCTCATCGACGCCAAAAAAGCCATCGACATGTTCGCCCGCACCAAAGTCACCATTTTGGGCATTGTCGAAAACATGAGCTATTTCCTCTGCCCATCCTGCGGCACCCGCTCCGACATTTTCGGCTCCGGCGGGGCCGAGGAGACAGCGAAAAAGCTCGGCGTTCCCTTCCTCGGCGCAATCCCCTTGCACATGGACATCCGCGAACGCTCCGACGCTGGCACACCAATTGTGGCGACCGCTCCGGACAGTGCAGAAGCGAAAGCGTTTTTGAATATTGCTGAGGTTGTTGGTTGATTGGTTATTGCTGAGGCGGTTGGGGTTTAGTTGGGTATTGTTGAGGCAGTTGGTTAGCTAGATAGCGAGTTGCCTAGTCAGCTAGTCCGTTAGACTGGATCCCGCATCAAGTGCGGGAATGCCCCTTGGGGACGACGCAGTGCACCTCCTCTTGGCATCCCCGGACTTGATCCGGGGTCGACTGTCAATTTGCTATTCTGCCGACACATGCACTTTCGCGAACACTCAGATGTCGACACAACCATTGTTGCAACGGGACCAGACAGTGCAGAGGCGAAGGCATTTTTGGATATTGCTGTGGCTGTGGGGTGATTGGGTGCGGTCGCAATAGGAACACAAGTTCTCAGCAATGAGCCCTTGGTGTGCCTTGCATTCCATGTATTATCTAAGCAACTGGAAGTGAAGGTAAGTTCTATGACATTCGGCACTGAATTTTGGTCAGCCATAAGCGGTGCTTTGGTTGGTGGGTTAATCGCGTTGGTCGTGCAACTTGTCGCGATCTGGGCGGCAAAAAAGGAACGTAAGGCCGCTAAGAAGGAAAGGAGCATAGCACTGGCCCATTCTATCATGTTCAAAGTTATGCGCATCCACTCAAATCTGTACAATCTACACTTACATCTGGAAGAGTCTTTCGCTGCAGGAGACCCCGCCTCACACAGTAGACCCTGTTTATTTGTCCTGCCACTAGTGGGGACACCTGCCGATGTACATTTCTCAGCGGAAGAAATGTCTCTTGTTTTGTCGTTTAAGGACGCTGAACTCACTGACATGCTTATGTCGCTAGATGGGATCCATAACAACTTGATTGAAGTGTTTGAAACTTGCGCTGGCTTGCGCAACGAATTGCAAGCCAGTCTCCCTGCCGAGATGGAAGGTAACGTGGGCACGAGTAATCTCACGAAGGAAGAGTGGATGCTAGCGGAGCCAAAAATGGTAGTAATGAATCAACTTCTTGTTGACGCCAGGACAAGGGCGAAATTGGACTATGATGACTCCAAAAAGGCTACTGATAGTCTACTTAAAGCGATAAATGATACACTGGGGTTGAAACTCGTGGTGGAGTTCAAAGCAGAAAAGCTTGCAGCACTGGCAGAAGCCACCAAGGTAAATACAGAGTAGACAAAGCAATTTGCTCAGCAATTAGGGTTCGACTTTTTGTCCACAAAGCAGACATATTCCCATAACTGACGAAGCATCACCGCACCACCGTAATCTTCTCCGCCGCCCGCGTTACCGCCGTATATAAATGCCGGGCGCGGTCTTCTCGAAAAGCCCAGCTTTCGTCGAACAGGTACACATTGTCCCACTGGCTGCCTTGGGATTTGTGCACGGTTAGGGCATAGCCGAAATAGAACTCGTCATATTTTTTGCGCTCGCCCCAGCCCAATTCAGCTTCTTTGCCGTGGAAGAATTTTTCGTGGGTGGTGACGTTGGCGCGGTTTAGGCGGTCGCCGGCATCGTCTGGGTTCAGCACCATGTCCAAGACGCCAAGGCCCTTATATTCAACGTCTTCGGCAATCCACAATTGGCCGTTCAGCAATTGCTTTTGATGGTTGTTGCGCAAGCAGATCAGGCGGTCGCCCACCACGGGCGTTTGTGGGGGCAGGTTTTTGAGCGCGCGCACCCGATCATTATAGGAGAGGCGGGTGGCGTTGGTGCCGCACAATATTTGCTCGGCCTCCAACACCTCTTCGCGGGCCACCTGATTTTTGCGCACCACTTTGCTCTCGCCGTAAGTGCCATAATCCAAACGACCATTTTCGCGGATTTCTAGTGACAATCGCACAATCGGATTGTCCTCTGCCTGCCGATGAATTTCGGTCAGCATGAAATCGGGTTCAGCTTCGGTAAAATAGCCAGTGTCGTGAATGGGGGGCAGTTGAAACGGATCGCCCAGCACCAAAATTTTAGTGCCAAAAGACAATAGGTCTTCGGCCAATTGTTGCCCCACCATCGACACTTCATCGATTACAATCAGTTCTGCGTCGCAAATGTCGCTATCATCGTTCAGCTTGAACTGCGGCGTGCCTTCTTTGTCGTTCACAAACTTATAAATCAAGCTGTGGATCGTCGATGCGCCCTCGCATCCGCGGCGCCGCATCACCAATGCGGCTTTGCCCGTAAAGGCGGCAAACACAACGCTGCCCACCCCTTGCGCCAAATGCACCGCAAGGGTGGATTTGCCCGTGCCCGCCCAGCCAAACAGCCGAAACACCTGCGGCCCGTTTTTGTCTTTCAACCAGGCGTCAACTGCCTTTAAGGCTTCATCTTGTTGAGGGGACCATTGCATGAGTGTTGGCTCGAATTGGTTTTGTGAACTTGCACCTTAAAGGTGCAAAAGATTCGAGCCAACATGCAGATTGCCTATTTAATCTCGCCCGGCAGGCTCAGATCGCCAGATGCGACATCAAATACATCTGTGACACACAATAGCGGTGCATGAAGATTGGCGTTCACCCGCAAAGCAGATGTAACGCCATCGTATTTTACGCCAGCCAATTGTACCCCTGCACCAAACGGCACACTCACTTTTACTTCTTCCCCGTCAAAAACTGGGGTGTAGCCCGGGCTATCAATGAACAGTGGCAGGCCCGGCCAGGTGAGGGGCAGTTTGGGCGATGTGCCTTCTTCTATGTCACGTACAGCCAATGCGCCTGCGCCACAGGCTTCAGTAGGAGCCAAAACAACCCAATGTGAATGCCACAAATCGCCATCATTCGCCAAATCACCATCTTGGTTCTCATCGTAAAGTGGCGTGTCATCAAAATCGGGGTGGCTGGTCGCGGCCAGTGCGAGGATGCCTGTGCCGCCCTCGAAACCAACAGTCGCGGGGTCCATCGAGGTGGGCCAGACATAAGAAAACACCGGCGCACCGCTGAGGGTTCCAACTGGTTCCGGCTGCTCTGCACCGGCGACGCCAT
>NZ_CAKZPW010000199.1:0-7311 GCF_937139385.1 uncultured Maritalea sp.
GAAACACAAGCGCGCGCACTGCATAAGCACCACAGCCATTTCATGATTGAAACAGCGCATGGCTCAGTAAAAGCGGGGCAAGTGGTCTTATGTGGCAGCGCATATATGCACGACCTATTTCCAAAATTCGAAGCCGCCGTTTTGCCCGTTGCTACTTATGTGGTCACCACAAAAGTGATGCCAGACAAACTAAGAGCAGCGATTTCCTATAAGGGATGCATTTCTGACAATCGGCGCGCGGGGGATTATTATCGCCTTATTGAAGGTGGTGATCGCTTGCTTTGGGGCGGCCGCATTACAACGCAGAAGTCGGAGCCAAAGGCTTTGTCCAATCTTCTCAGGCGGGACATCGAGGCAATCTACCCTCAATTATCAGGGCTCGAAATTGACAAAGCATGGTCTGGTCTTATGGGCTATTGTGCACACAAGATGCCTATTTTGGCCGAATTGGAGCCCGGTATTTGGGCGGCGACCGCCACCGGGGGGCATGGATTGAACACAACAGCGGCAATTGGCATTGTGGTGGCAGAGGCAATTGCTCAAAAATCGGATCGGTACAAGCTTTTCGCGCCTTTCAAAGCACAATGGAACGGG
Organism: uncultured Maritalea sp.; assembly: GCF_937139385.1. NCBI lineage: Bacteria > Pseudomonadati > Pseudomonadota > Alphaproteobacteria > Hyphomicrobiales > Devosiaceae > Maritalea > uncultured Maritalea sp. The sequence goes on from NZ_CAKZPW010000199.1 coordinate 595, forward strand.
GGCCCGTTTGGCCAAGTGGCTGCACAAATGGCCTATTGGGGCATGCAACTACAAGACGCGTGGGATGAACGATAATTGTCGCTAAGGACGCCTGTTAAGTACTTAACCTATTGTTTATTGTTTTTTTGGCCCTCAAATTGCATCATGGTTTTTTTAAAGAGAAACTGAGTGGTCGTTTGCAATGAGAGATTTCGTAAGCTTGTTTATTGATTCAAAAGGGCGCAAATATCGAGTTGGCATGACTTGCGTAATTGTTGGTGCACTGATTGTTTGGGCCAGCGGCCTGTTTTTGGTCCTGGAAATCAACTAAGAAGCTTTAAACCCATTCCCCTTCCCAGATTTACCAATAGATAAAGTGCTTGCACCTTGCGTCAAATGTGGTTTGATGCGCCCCAATTGTTCTACTCTGGGAGGCGGAGCAAATGCGGTGGTTTGTTCTTGGCACTAAAGCTCTCGCTGGCTTTTTTGCGTTATTGGTACTGGCGACATGCATTTATTTGTTTGTGGCGCCACCTGACTTGCTGCGTGTGGCCACCAATTATTCTGCAAAAATGGTCTGTTCCAACGTGTTCTTGGCTGGGCGCGATCCCGTTGAAGTTCAAGACATAGATGTGCAGGCAGGTGGGCACCCTATCCTTGGCTATATTTCAATTGATATAGATGAACCCTCAGGCGTTGTTGTTGCACGACTGCTGGGTCTTTTTGCAACTGGCACAGCGGTATATCGAGAGGGGTTAGGCTGCGCCAGCGCGCCAAATGGCGATATTGCAAGGCTCAAATCCATCTCACTAGCCAACCAAAACATTGAGCAGTTCACCCGCACCTCAAAATGGCCAATGGGTGCTCATAACCTGAAGATGGACAATATTCTCGCCAACGAAGAGCTAATTGGTCCTGGAATGCGTGCCGTTGTGGTCATTAAGGACGCAGAGCTTATTGCTGAAACCTATGGGCCTGGTTTTGATATTGAGACGCCGCTTTTGGGCTGGTCGATGACCAAAACGGTGACGGCCCTCATCATGGGAGCGGTTTTGGGCGAAGATTTCAATGTTGAATCTGCTAATCTGTTTCCACAATGGCAAGATGATGAACGACGCGCAATCCGCATTCAGGATTTGATGAGCATGAGTTCGGGTCTGCAATGGAACGAGGGCTACGGCAGCGTTTCTGATGTGACGCGCATGCTCTATTTGGAACCCGATATGGCCGCATTTGGTGCATCATTGCCACTTGCCAAGGAAGGTGAAACTGAACCTTTCCACTATTCATCTGGAACAACTGTCTTGCTCTCTCGTATTTGGCAAAATTTGATCGGTGATAAAGCTCTTTCTTTCCCCCATGAGAAGCTATTTGGCCCATTGGGTATGCGCAGCGCCACGCTTGAAACGGATGCGGTGGGGACCTTTGCGGGCTCATCTTATCTTTACGCATCCGCACGGGATTGGGCGCGTCTTGGACAACTCATTCTTGATGGTGGTCAATGGAACGCTCAACAGCTGATCGACACCGACTACATCAATTGGATGACTGGAGCAGCACAATCGTCAACAGCCAGTTGGGGGCGTCCTGAATATGGAAACGGGCAGATTTGGTTGCACGGGCCAGATGCGGGCGTTCCAGAAGGGGAAGACCCCGATGCGGGATTTGACCTACCCAGCGATATCCGATGGATGTTGGGGCATGATGGTCAGTCCATTGCCATTATTCCATCTGAAGGTTTGGTGGTGGTGCGTATGGGTTTAACCCCATCTGGTCTTGGTTATCGCCCACAAGAAATGGTGTCTCAGATTGTTAAAGCGCTAAAAGAATAAGCTGAAGGCGGGCCAACCCATTTGTCAAATTGTATTGATGAGGATGTAGGCGGCAAATCCGCAGTAAGTAGCGGCGGGTAGATATGTCACAGCGGCTAAATACCATTTGGTCCGTGCAATAAAAATGGCGACCAAAAAGCCCATTGCCAGCAAAAACTCACTGATGCTTGCAAACATTAAATTTTGGCCAACGAAGAACACGAGCACAAAAACCCACGTCAAAACGAGTTGTGCGCCCCATAGGAGTACCGTGAACCTATTTTGGTGTTCCAACCATTCTGTCGCGACACCATAAGCGACCAAAATGTGGGAAAGCAAAAACCCGATGGCCCAGAATTTGCTAAGTGGTGTAAACAGGGGCCAATCAATTGATCGGAACCAATCTACGTCAGCCATGAACCGAGGCCCGACCAGAATTGGCAAAATTGTTAGCGCAAACACCACGAATGTGCTGCCAACTCGGCTCGCCGCATGGGCTTCAAATTGACCTTGCGCATCACTCACCAGTCTGCTCCCAAAAACCAAAATCGAGGCTAGGCTACATAGTTTTGTGCAAGTTTTTGTTAAGCGCCTTGGTTAAGCGAACCTTTTCCCTGAGGATTTTGGCACTAGCTGACTAGTGACTTTGACCCGAAATTTTGCGCACATCCGTCGCGCTGGATCTGGAAACCAGTATCGCACTGCGAACGGCTTTGATCATTTGCTCCAAAGGCGCTGAAGGTGTGTCGTTGCCCGCGAACTCCTTTGCTTGGGGCACATGAATAAACCCCGCGCGAATATCGTGCTGGTTGCGTGCAATATGGTTCAAAATACCATACATCAAATGGTTGCACACAAAGGTGCCTGCGGAAAAGGAAACGGAACTGGGCATCCCCGTGTCCTGCATTGCTTGGCACATGCGATTGATGGGCAATGTAGAAAAATACGCAGCTGGCCCTTTAGTTACAATCGGCTCACCAATAGGCTGGTTTCCGCCATTGTCTGCAATGCGATAGTCATCAAAATTGATGGCCACTTTTTCCGGCGTAATATCGGTGCGCCCAACAGCCACGCCCAGCGCAATAACAATACGTGGGCGATGCGAATTGATAAGCTGCACCGCCGTTTCCACGGCTCGAAATCGCTCAACAGGCAAAATGGCAGAGCGAATAATAAAATCCTCGTGGCATTCACCATCCAAGGCGTTTGCGATCAGCATTGAGGGGTTGCTTTCCTCCCCGCCGAAGGGTTCAAAGCCTGTTACTAGGATCGTTTGTTTCACAGTGCGGTCGACCCAGCTTTTTGCAAATCGGCTTTGAGCGATGGATCCATTATCAAATGGCGGTGCGGATATGGAATTTCGATATTGTGCTCCTTGAACGCATCCCAAACAGCCAAGAAAACGTCACCCCGAATATTGGTAATGCCGTTTGTCGGATCGGAAATCCAGAAGCGGAGCGTGAAATCAATAGAGCTCTCACCAAAGCCAACCACGTGGCAGACAGTCTGATATTCGCCCGTCGCCCGTATGGTGCGCGGGTGCGCCAGTGCAGCCTCAACAACGATTTTGCGTACAAGATGTGGGTCCGCGTTATAGCTCACGCCAAATTGGATTTCGATACGGATATAGGGATCGTTAAATGACCAGTTTTCCACCCTTTGTGTAATCAAATCTTCGTTTGGAATAAGGTATTCACGCCCATCACGCGCGGTCACGGAAACATAGCGAGCGTTGAGTGAGGTGATCCAACCAAATGTGTTGCCAACCGATATGACATCGCCAGGCTTGATCGAGCGATCAAGCAGCAAGATTACCCCAGAAATCAAGTTTGAAACGACCTTTTGCAGACCAAAGCCGATGCCCAACCCAATGGCACCAGAGACCAGTGTAAGCGCAGAGAAGTCGATACCGATCATGGACAGGCCAATCACGCCTGCCATTGTGAGCAAAACAAACCTTGATATCTTGCCCACCAAAACCCGCATGGCAGGGGACACATCGTCGAACGTCTGGAATTGCTTTTCAAGCAATCGGCTCAGAACCATTGCCGCCCAAAACAATATGGACAATAGCACGACGCCTTGAACGACCATAAGCAACGACAGGCGGAAACCGCTCATTTCAATTGCGAGTTCGTCGAACAGGGTAACGGTTTGCTGCAAAACGCCCAACGTGTAGAGCGCAACAACTGCCCAGCCAGCCAAGGCTACAAGCCTTGAAAGCGTTTTATTTCTGATCAAACGCGATGCAAAGGAAATGATGAGCCAAGACGTTGCAAGGCTAGCAATCGCTGTTAGCAGAAATGACCGACTGTCCCACGTGCCGACCTTTAATATCCACACAGCAATCCAAGCAAGAAATACAAAAATAACCCAGCGGGTGCGGCGCAGCGCAACAGCGGCCATGCGCAATCGACCACCTTTTATGGACATGGCCCGCAAGCGGGTTTCTAAGCGCGGTTCGATTTTTGAAGCCAAGAACTTGGCCAAAAGGTAGCAGGCGACAGCCGCAGCCAGCTGAACAGCACCCCAGAACAGGTGACCTTGGGTCAAAGACAAGCCAAAGATTCTTAAAAAACCATTCAGCGCCTTCACGATTTCTTCTAATAGTGGATTCAACTCATTCATGAGGGCACCATATCGGTTTTATTTGAAATACGAAATATGGTTTTTATCGCGTCAAAATTGCGGCAAGTATCAAAAAGGAATGACAAAACTCCAGCAAAGTGCAACTTTCCCAGTATGACCGATCAGCAAACCAAAAATGAACTCAAGCTACCAACACCCACCGCATTTTCTTACATGCTTGACGGGCGTGGCCACGCGTTAGCTGATGACCCGTTAAATCAATCCAACGACGGCAAGAGCAAGCCGGTTCGCGGCGCTTTTCAATGGCAGCATTTCCTGCGCAATGATGAGCGCACACGGCCAGAACTTCTTGCCCTTGCCGGCGATCAATTTGTTGTTGATGCCCTTACCGCGGCAGAAACGCGTCCCCGTTGCACCGTCCATGGCGATGGCGCATTGTTGATCCTGCGCGGCATCAACATCGAACATGGCGCCCAACCAGAAGACATGGTTTCAATTCGTTTGTGGATCACTGAAGGTCGCGTGCTGAGTGTCGGCCAGCGACCTCTCAAAGCTCTTAACGACTTGATTAGCGCGATGGCTCGCGATCAAGCGCCCAAATCGCCAGGTGATTTGGTGGCAAAACTCGCGCTTCGTTTGGTTGATGAGGTTGAACCGCTGGTGGCTGATATCAACAGCCAAATTGATGATCTGGAGGAAAAAGTGCTGGATGCAGTCGCCGAGACATCACGCGGTTCGCTTGCCGACATACGTCGGACATCCATTGTTTTGAGGCGCTACATGCTGCCGCAGCGCGATGCGTTGACCACATTGTTGATTGAAGATCTGGCGTGGCTGAAAGAACGTGATCGCAGTCGTTTGCGCGAAGCCAGCGAGCGGGTTACCCGTTTGGGCGAAGACTTGGATGCCATTCGCGACCGCTCCCAAGTGGTGCACGATCAGTTGATGGATAAACGTGCAGAGACAATGAACAAGCAAATGCTGGTTTTGTCCATTGTCGCTGCGCTGTTTTTGCCTTTGGGGCTTCTAACAGGTCTGTTGGGCATAAATGTTGGCGGCATGCCAGGGGTCGACAACCCTTATGCTTTTTCCATTGTCTGCGCATTGTTGCTGGCAGTTGGGGGATTTCAATTTTGGCTTTTCAAAAAAATTGGGTTGGTCTAGCCGGTTATTTGCCCAAACCACCCATAAGCACATATTTCACTTCCATATAGTCGTCTAAACCGTAATGGGAGCCTTCCCGGCCAAGACCTGACTGTTTGACGCCGCCGAACGGCGCTTCAACTGCGGACGTGATGCCTTCGTTTACACCAACAATGCCACATTCAAGCGCTTCGGCAACACGCCACACCCGCCCGATGTCCCGCGCGAAGAAATAACCCGCAAGGCCAAATTCTGAATCATTGGCGAGGTTGATAACTTCTTCTTCTGTTTCAAATTTGATCAACGGTGCGACCGGTCCGAAAATCTCTTCTTTGAGCACCCGCGCGTTCAAGGGCACGTCGCGCAACACTGTTGGTTGATAATAAAGACCACCAAGTTCGTGCGGCTTCCCCCCAGTTGCAGCAATTGCGCCCTTATCGCGCGCGTCTGCCACCAATTCCTCAACCTTCTTGAGCGCGTTGGCATTGATTAGGGGGCCTTGCGTCACCCCCTCTTCAAAGGCGTCACCAACTTTTAGGCTTTCCACACGTTTTGCGAACGCGGTGGCGAATGCATCATAAATGCCCGCCTGCACATAGAGACGGTTCGCACAAACACATGTTTGGCCAGAATTGCGGAATTTGGAGTTCAACGCCCCTTCCACCGCCGCATCTAAGTCTGCATCGTCAAAAACGATGAACGGGGATTTCCCCCCCAGTTCCAAGGAGACTTCGGCAAAATTTTCAGCCGCATTACGCACGATATGCCGTGCAGCCGTGGGGCCACCGGTAAACGCAACCTTGGCCACGGATGGATGCGACGTCAGCACGCGGCCACAAGGTTCGGCGCCGCCCGTGATGATGTTCACCACACCGTCGGGAATGCCCGCCTTGGCGATCAGTTTACCAAACTCAAGCAGCGGAGCAGAGGCATGTTCCGAAGCCTTGAGAACGATCGTATTGCCAGCGGCCAACGCCGGACCAACCTTGACTGCCGTTAAAAACATCTGGCTGTTCCACGGGATGACAGCGGCAACAACGCCAATTGGTTCGCGGTCGGTAAAGACAAACATGTCGGGTTTATCAATCGGCAAGGTATCGCCGTGAATTTTGTCCGCAGCACCCGCATAGAAATGAAAATACTCGGCAATGTAGGTTGCCTGCCATGCGGTTTCTTTGAACATCTTGCCGGTGTC
>NZ_CAKZPW010000200.1:0-2895 GCF_937139385.1 uncultured Maritalea sp.
GATCTAGCGCCAAAAGAGCCATGGGTTTCCATGCCGAATATTGGTGAATGGTAATTGGTGCGTTTCCAAAAACAGTAAAATCTTAACCATGCTTCTTGACCGGCGATTAGGCATCGCCGGGCTATCTTAACGGCTCGTTTTCCATTTTGAAATTTGCGAGTCCTAGATGCGTGTGTTCATTGCCCTTTTGCTGAGTGTGACTGTATTGGCAGGTTGCGCCTCTCTTGGTGGCTTCAAAGGCGGCACAAACTACCAGAAGAAATATGGGCTCTATGTGGAGCACTCCAAAATTCAAACTTTTTGTTTGTTGCCCAAATTGCGGTTTGTGTTGTGGAAGGCCGAAATGCACTTCAAACGTGCTCCTGTTGTGTCTTCGGGCTATCGAAACCCGTTCCATAACTGGAAAGTGGGCGGTGCTTGGGGCTCATATCACCAGAAATGCATGGCCGCCGACATCTTTATTCCTGGGGTTTCAAAATCAAAGTTAATCGCATTTTTGAAAAAAACAGGCGAAGTTGGCGGACTGGGTTGTTATCCGGGTCGGAAATTTGTTCACGTCGACATTCGTGGACGGCCACGCGGCTACAAGCACCCGGTGCAATTTAAAGGTTGTTGAGTTTTTTCCACTGGTTAGGACCCAAAATCCGCATTTTTTTGAAAAAAAACAAAAAAAATGAAATTGCCTCTTGCGTCTTTCGTTCTGGCCCAATATACGGTCCACACAGTTCGCAAGCGCCCTTCGTCTAGTGGTCTAGGACGCTGCCCTTTCACGGCGGAAACACGGGTTCGAGTCCCGTAGGGCGCACCAACTCTTTAAGAGTTTTGCGAAACAAGAAACCGGCCTTTATGGCCGGTTTTTTTGTGCGCGAATTTATACGACCATATAGATTGCTACCAATAAAACCTGTAACCAATGTCCAACTATCTTGGCAGCGGATAAGGATAAACGGCAATGAAACGGCTTGTTCAAACGATTGCGCAAAAGCGCCTGTTACCGCTTGTGCTTGTCGCGCTTGTTTTTATCGCTGCCAAAATCATTTTTGCACTGATAACGATCGTTGCAGCGGACGAAGCCTATTACTGGGTTTGGGGCGAAAATCTCGCCCTCTCCTATTTTGATCACCCGCCGTTAAACGCATGGCTCATTGGTCTCACGAGCATTTTTTTTGACAACAATGTATTTGCGATGCGTTTGCCGACGTTTCTAACGTTCGCTGGCACGCTTTACGTCTATTGGCTGTTTGCGCGTCGACTTTTCCCTAAAGCGCCTGAGAGAGCATTCTTACTTACAACAATTGGCTTTTTGGCGTCTCCAACTTTGTTTGCTTGGACGTCGATCGTTTATAACGACCATTTGCTGATTTTCCTGTCTCTAGCCGCCACATATGCGTTCGCCGACTATTTTAGCGCCTATTCAACAGATGAACGAACGTCAACAAAGCCGCTTTATGCTGGCGCTTTGCTTTTGGGCCTCGCCGCCTTATCAAAATACAATGCGGCATTCTTAGGCGTCAGCATTGCCGCGCTAGTCATTGCCCATCCTCGCCTGCGTACACTGTTGTTGCGCCCACACATATTTGTTGCAGGTTTGCTTTGTGTGCTGATGCTTACCCCGGTATTGCTGTGGAACATCCAGCACGATTTTGCTTCGTTTGAATTGCATTTGGTGGACCGGTATGATCAACCGCTGTTCACTTCTTTCAAAGCCGACACCTTTATTCGTTATTTGGCGTCCACATTTATCTATTTTGGTCCGGTTTTGATGATTCCACTCGTCGCGATCTTTTTCAGGCAACGCGACCTTGATCAATTTGGCAACATGACCATCTGGATCGCACGCCTCATGATTGCATTTACGTTTGTGACTTTTATGGCCCTGTCGACCCGAGGCGCGGTGCATTGGTACTGGGGCGCAATTGCCTACGCCTTGATGCTACCGTTTTTGCCCATTTTGCTGAAGAATATGTGGCTTTTTGGCGTACACATCGTTCTTGGGCTAACATTCGTTGTCTATGCGACCGTAAACTATAGCTACGCCCCTGTTGAGCTACTACTTAGTGGACAAAGCTCCGAGGTAGCACGCGTTTATGGTTGGCCTGAAGCTGGCGAACTTGCGGTTCAACTTGAACGTAAACATGGCCCAATTTACCTTGCTACAACTGGCTATCCAACCGCTGCCCAATTGGCGCACACACTTGATCGAACAGACATCTATGATCTTGACCCGCGCCCCTCACATTTTAGCTTTGTGGAACGCAAAGCCATCGCGCCCGGCGCCGACGCTGTCATTTTACATGATCAGTTTGGTAATTTAGAAGGAACCGCTGCTCGGTTTGAACGCTTCAACAAAATTGAGACGTTTGTGTACGCCGCTCATGGCGTAGAAATCAATCGTTTCGAATTCTATCTTGGCGAAGGCTTTATTGCTGCCCCTGATCAATAAAAATCGCGCAATAGTCGATAATACCAAAAACGTTCTTCTTCATCGAACATTTGATCGAGCTGTTTTGGTGACAGCCCGGTTATGCGCTTAACATCGCGACCAAGGTGCGATTGGTCCGCATAACCATTTTCGAGCGCGATTTGAGAAAGATTGATGTCGCCCTTCCCCCGTTTTTCCAAAAAACTCTTGTACAGCTCTTCACCACGCGCATGAGCAGCAATTTGGCGATGGGAAAGCCCCGTCCATTGTTTGATGCGACGTTGCAATTGGCGTGCACTACGCCCCACCCCATTTGTAGCAAGTTGCGACAAACTGCGATTCGCCCAATCAAACAACCCGTTGGGGAGAACGGCATGCTTGGGCCGCCTATGTTCCCAAATGGGTGCAAGCAATTTCTGAAGGTCTAGAAATTCTAGATCTATATTACCGTTTGGCGTGAAGACTTTAAAACA
>NZ_CAKZPW010000201.1:0-10285 GCF_937139385.1 uncultured Maritalea sp.
CCCAAGATCAGCATTACAAAACCGATAAAAATTGTAGCGATTTGCGGCACATCTAGCACATAACCCGATGCACTCAACGTGATGACGGACTGCACCAGCAAACCTGCACCAAAGGCGATAGATACCGAGGCTTCAAGGAGTGACTTTGCCGCTGCAAACTCTTCGGTCGGCATGTTTTTATGTGCAAAATACACACCAAGAATCACCACAAGACATTCCAATGGGCCAATCCAAAGCGCCAAATTGGCAGGCAATTCAAAATCAACTTCGCCGTTGATGTTCCAGTGTACCGCCACCAACTGATCCGCTGGTATGGTGACCAATCCAAACACAAAAATGGCGAGAATAATCAGCAAAAGGAAAATGTTGATGGGAGAGAAGGTTTTAATCATTTGAGCCACCTTGTTTAAAGTCGAGCAAATCACTGAGTGCTGTTTCCAGCACGGATGCGTTGAGATGATAAAGGATGGTGTTCCCTTGCCGCGTAGTGCGCACAAGTTCGGCTTTCTTTAGCTTTGCAAAATGGGCAGACATCGTTGGCTTGGTCAGATCAAATAGTTCCGCCAAGTCACCCGCAGATTTTGGACCTTGTTTCAGGACTTTCACAATTTTTCGCCGCACTGGGTGCGACAGAGCTTCAAAAACCAAATTCACAGACACATCCTATTTCGAATGCAATCTAATTAGACACATCTCGAAATAGAGTCAAGCACATTTGTAGTGATCTGTGCGAATGTCTTCTACGCGGTGCGCGCCGCAATTTGTTTATTGCGTGCATTTTCCGCTCTAATATTTATGGTGTTGGCAGCAAGCACCAAGGCTGCCCCCACAATCACTGGCCATTCAAATGCCTCTTGATAAAGCACAAAACCAATGAACGCGATAAGCGGAAGACGCAAGAACTCTAGCGGGGTGACAACCGTTGCCGGGGCCAAATTGAGTGCATTGGTGATGCAAAAATGGGCAAGCAATCCACAAACTCCAATCGCTGCGACCAACACAATTTCCATTCCTTCTGGCACGGCAATTTGCCCGTCAAATCCCGCACATACCAACCCAAGCACGGAGTGCATGACTACAAGCCAAAACAATATTGAGGTTGTTGACTGAGTTCCCGTGAGCTTTTTTGTGGCCATTGTTGTGCCAGCGAAGAAAATTGCGCAAGCGGCAGCAGCTATAATTGCTGGGTCCACTTCCACATATCCCGGTCGCGCCACAATCAAAATACCCGTGAAGCCTAGAACTGCAGCAAAAGCTTTGGTCGCCGTAAGCTTTTCGCCCAAAAAGATTGGGGCCAACACGATAACCCAAAGCGGCGCTGAAAACTCGAAGGCAAAAAGCTGGGAGAGCGGCACAATAGTAACCGCATAGAACCAAAGGTTTTGCCCCACAAAGTGAGACACATTGCGCAGCGCGTGCAGTTTGATTTGGTTGAAACCTATGGTCCCCAACGTTCCTGCAAAATTACCCACAGCGACCACAATGAACACACCCAAAAACGAGCGATACATCATGATTTCAAAAGTATCCAACAGCCCGCCTAGCTCTCGCCCTGCAATTGCCATCAGGGAAAAAGACGCCATGGCACCTGCCATCCAATAGGCAGCCTTTAGGGGTTGGGAGCGTTGCACGAAGGAATCCTATACATGTGAAGAAATGCTAGGTTATGTGGCATCGCCCTGCCCCGCAACAAAAGATTGGCGCAGTACCTATCCGCTTGAGAACAAAAAAGGGCCGGCAAAAGCCGACCCTTTGAATTTGTATGCAAAGTGCTTGGAAAATTAGCGCTTTGAGAACTGGAAAGAACGACGCGCTTTTGCCCGACCGAATTTCTTACGTTCAACAACACGGCTATCACGTGTAAGGAAGCCACCTTTTTTCAACACAGGACGAAGCGCAGGCTCGAAATGTGTAAGGGCTTTTGAAATACCGTGACGAACCGCACCAGCTTGACCAGACAAGCCGCCGCCAGAAACGGTAGCAACAACGTCATATTGGTCTTTGCGTTCAGCTGCAACGATTGGCTGTTGCACAACCATTTGCAAAACTGGACGTGCAAAGTAAACAGGCATTTCACGACCATTGATGGTGATTTTGCCTGAACCAGGCTTAATCCATACGCGAGCAACAGCGTCTTTACGCTTGCCGGTTGCGTATGCACGGCCTTGTGCATCAAGTTTTTGTTCGTATACAGGAGCTGCTTCTTGAGTTGCTACTGCTGCTACTTCGCCCAATTCTTCGAGCGAGTTGATGGTCTCTTGTTCAGCCATGTTACTTCACCCGCTTGTTTTTAGGGTTGATAGACGCGACGTCCAAAACTTCTGGATTTTGGGCTTCATGAGGATGTTCAGAACCACCGTATACACGGAGGTTTTTCAGTTGGGCGCGTGTAAGCGGACCACCTGGCATCATACGCTCAATGGCTTTTTCCAAAACACGTTCAGGAAAACGACCTTCAAGTAGATCGCGCATTGAACGCTCTTTAATGCCGCCTGGGTGATTTGTGTGCCAGTAGAAGATTTTGTTGTCCATCTTCTTGCCGGTGTATTTCACTTTGTCAGCATTGATGACGATAACATTGTCGCCACAATCCATGTGTGGTGTGAAAGAGGCTTTGTGCTTACCGCGCAAACGTGTTGCGATGAATGCAGCAAGGCGACCAACCACCATTTCTTCTGCGTCGATCAAGATCCATTTTTTCTCGATCTCGCTCGGTTTTGCCGAGTACGTCTTCATTTCCAAATCCTTGATTTGCTGGATCAATAAACCAGGCAATATCCCGATTTCCAGTAGGTTCGAATGGCGATTTAGACAAATATCGACGCCCCGTCAAGCGCAAAGTTTATATCGTTATATATCAACACGTTAGAAAAGCGGTATAATAATACCACTAATTTTGTCGTGACATATCAGATAGATAGGCAGCAACTGAGCCCATCAAAACAAATGCTGTGACCTGATGCGCCAACCCAAGGTGCATCGGCACCACATAAATCAAGGTCAAAATGCCTAAAATCACCTGTAAAAGGGTCAAACCAGCAATGATCAGCATCCAGCCGTGCACGCCGTCGAATTGCGTTTTTGCCCAAGCATGCCACGACAGACCAACCGCGAGTGCCAAGATGAGGTATGCAATCATGCGGTGATGAAACTGAACAGTGATGATGTTTTCAAAGCTATTGATCCAGATTGGATGGTGCATAGCCAATCCATTTGGAATGAATTTTCCATCCATCAAAGGCCAGGTGTTGTGGCTAAACCCAGCATCCAGCCCAGCGACAAACGCCCCTGCAATAATTTGCACGAAAACAATGAGGCCGAAGAAGACGACCAAAGGTCGCCACCCTTTTTGCACCCACATGACTTGAGCAGGGCGCAACTGGCGGGCGACCCAAATAAGCGCAACAAATAATATGCATGCGGCCCCCAAATGCGCGGCCAGACGATATTGTGAAACGTCCACGCGCTCAACAAGGCCGGACGACACCATCCACCAGCCTAAAAACCCTTGAAAACCACCCATGACAAACAGTACGGCGAGCGCGGGGGCCAGTTTCCAGTCCAATCTGCGTTGGAAAAGGAACACCAAAAATGGCACAAGAAAAACCAAGCCGATGAATCGCCCCAAAAAGCGATGCCCCCACTCCCACCAAAAAATACCTTTAAACTCTTCAAGGGACATGCCCTTGTTGATTTGTTGGTATTCAGGGATCTGTCGGTAGGCGTCGAATTCGGCGTTCCAGTCTTTTAAGGACAGCGGTGGAATTGTGCCAGATATGGGCTTCCACTGTGTGATCGACAGACCTGAATCTGTGAGACGCGTTGCACCGCCCACCATCACCATCAACAGCACCAAAAGTGCCAGCACGTATAACCAAATGCGAACTGGTCTGATTTTAGCTTCGTACGTTTGTTCGCTGACGGGCTGATTGAAAACAGACATGTGGCGTATCTACTCTTGTTTGATCGGTGCTTTGTGTTAAATCCTTGTGTGCATTTCCGCAAGGGACTGCAATGCCGCACCGGTTCATACGTTAAGCAAAGTGATTGGGATCAATATGAGTCTACGTCAGCGCAAATTGCTCGGCATTCCGCTTTTGCTGTTGATCATCGTTGTTTACGCTTCGATTGCCGTCTTCATCTACGAGAACTGGCTCACCGGTGCGCACAATCTGATCTTGTTGGCATATTTTGTGGTTGCTGGCAGTTGCTGGTTTTTCCCAGCGACTTGGGCCATTAGATGGATGTCAGCGCGTCCTGACGAGCTGCCACCTAGTTCACATTGACCTTTTTCATGCCGCTGTGCGTCGTAAAGACTGCTCCTGTCAGAAAAACGTCAACAAAGCGGCTCTTTTGATAATTGCCATTGAGTGAGATACGCGGCAAAGCTTCGGGATGCTCTGCATTTTCAGCATAAAGACCACCTGGCCGAGTGGTTACGCCCGTCACAAGTCCCAAGTCCCTAACGGCCGCAAATTCCCTTGGCCCTGCCGACAGTTTCCCGCCGATTGGGTAGGAAAAGTGGTCTGGCTGCTTGCCTGTTCGCAGGGTCAGAATTTTGACAGAATCCTCGATTTCCGTCCGCATTTTATCGGCTGGCAATTTGTTCAACTCGTAATGGTTGACCGTGTGCGCGCCAATTGTGCAAAGCGGCTCATCGACAAAGGTTCTAAGTTCATCCCAATCCATAATCAAATTGCGACAATGATCGCTCAGGTTGAACGCATAGCGCTTCGCCAAACGATATAAGAGCTTTAGACGGTCAGCTTCTGGCTTTTCACGCATGAACCAATAAAGCTCATCAAACACGTCGAGTTTGCTCTGGGTTGTTGCCGTTTCTCGATATTCGATACCCTGCCCTAGATCAAACTCAAGACTATCGTTTTCGCCAATAATATCCTCAAGCGCTTGCCACCAGATCTCGGCCTGAGCATCAATCAAATTCGGTGCAATGAACAGGGTGAATGGACAATTGTGCTTGCGCAATATTGGCAGGGCAAATTCCAAATTGTCTTTGTAGCCGTCGTCAAATGTAAAAACAGCGAATTGTTTTTCCGGCTCTTTTGATCGAAGTCGGCGCATTGCCTCATCTAAGTCGACAATATCAATATTCTGCTTTTGGCAACCAACAATAACCGTTTCAAGAAATTCGGGCGTAATCTGAAGAATACCATTGGGGGAAAAAGCCGCTGGTGTGCCTGGCAAAACGCGATGCATGGTGAAGATCGTACCTTTGCACTTCGACAAAGCCCGAATTGAACGTGCAACGCCTGGGAGTGCAAAGCACTCCATTGCCAGATGGATGAGACGATATTTCAAGTTTTTCACAGCTTTGCCTAACTAGGCTACGTTGGATTCTTGTTTATCGCGCGTCACAAATGACACGTTGTCAATTCCAATCGCATTGGCATCCTCCTCCATATGGGCACGCATTTGTGTGTCCATAAAGTCGCCAACAATGAGCAATGTCGCGTCCATATCAGCAAATGGAGAAAGCGGTGCGCGCAGTCCAAACTGACCACATTCCACGATCACATAGTCATAAATCTCGCCGAGTGCATCAAACATCAGCGAAAACCGCTCATTGGAGAACTGTAGTCGGCTCTTGGTTCCCCACGGCACGAAAAACTCATTTTCGCTGGCCCCTACTTTGATGATCCCACCAAAGTCGGCTTCACCGACACACATGTCTGTCAGTCCAAGCATGCCCACATTATCGGCGCCGCCGGCATTCACTAGAATGGTTGATGCGCCGTTCAAGGAAAGGTGTTGCTGCAATTGTGTTGCGGTCACGCTGTCAGCGCGCGTCTGGTCAGCACTTGCAACAAGCACTGTACTCATTCCATTTTGGCGAATACTTTTTGCAATTTTGGTTAGATCACTTGGGGGGTGAGAAACAGCCGCTTGTTCCACGCGTTGTGGCGAGGGTTCAACATACACTGTCTCTTGCACCTCTGGCTCCTCAAATACACTGGCTGCCTCACGAAGCTCTCTTAAGCTTGCTGGCTCGGGTGCTACCTCAGGCAAGGTTTCGGCGACGGGTTCTTTGAACCTGGCAAACTCGTCTTCTTTTTGTTCAGGCTGAGTATTGACCATAGGTTCAGTGCGAACAGCCAAATCAGCCACTTCTTCACGTTGCAATTCGTGCCGAACGGTAATCACATTGCCAGCAGCAAGTTCGCTGATAATCACCATTCCCAGTTGAATAACGACGGAAAGGCCGCCGACCAAAAGCAACAAGAATGGTTTGTTTGGTGCAGAGGCTTTGGTAGGTGTAGCCGCTGTGGAGATAATGCGAACATCGGGGAATATGGCCCCTGTATTGGTACGTGCAGTTGCTTCGCTTTGACGCGCAAGGAATGTATTGAGCAAATCGCGTTTGGCTGCAGCTTCACGTTCTAGCTCGGCCAACGTCACTCCGCTACGTTCAGCGCCGGAAGCTGATAGTTTTAAGCGAACCAAGTCATCGCGCAGCGACTTTTCAAGTTCCCCTTCAATGCGCGCTTGAGTCTCCAATGATTCCGCAATTCTGCGCCCTTCAAGCTGAATCTGGCGGTCGATATCGCGAATCTGAGCATCGAGCGCTTGTAGCGTTGGGTGATTGTCTAGCAATGTGGCAGAAGACTGTGCGCGCGAAGCTTGGAAATTTGCCTTTTGCTCTGACATGCGTTGCACGATTGGGGACTGACGCACGTCCGGAACTGCCTCAAGGCTGCGCCCGGAGCTGAGCAAGTCGCGAATAAGCCGGGCACGCGTGCTCGCGGCGTTCTTTCGCTCAGATACGGTGCTGATTTGGCGCGACAAGTCAGATAATTGCTGGCCAATAAGCGAAGTCGTTTCAGTTGATCTGAATAGATCGTTGTTTACGCGAAAGTTTGCCACGGCGTTTTCCGCGGCCGAAACATCGGCACTTAGCCGTTTGATTTCTTGGCTAAGCCAGACCGTTGCATCAGAAGTGTCCGATATTGACAGGCCAGAGCGCCGATCCACCAATGCCTTTGCAAGGGCATTGGCGACTTTGCTGGCTGTTTGTGCGGTTTCGGAAGTGTATTTTATCGAAATGACGCGACTATCTCTTGCTTGTGCCGCAACCAAGTTCTTGGTCAGTTTTCCGATAATCTTGTCATCAGTCGAATCATTTTCTGCTTTAGTTGCCGCGTCTTGGCCAACTGAAAACAGCGCAAAAACCAAATCTAGAGGCCCAACAGAACTGCCGACGAATTCCGCATTCGAACGCAGATCAAGCTCATCAACCACCCGCAAAAGTGTTTCACGCGATTTGAGGAGTTGAATCTGGCTAGCAATGGCAGCACCATCCACTGCCGATACACTGGTTTGGTTCGTGCGCGTACCAGCAGATTGGGCAAAACTATCGCTGCGCGGTTCAAGCAACACGCTGGTTTCAGCCGAATACTGTTTGGTCATGAAGGAGAATGAAACAAAGGTTAGCCCGCACAATATTGCCGTAACAACAAGTATGCGCGGCAACGCACGAAAAATCGCCCCGAACAAGTTGAACATATTGATCTGAACGTCTTCGTAGCTTCGAGGCCCATTCTGGGTCATGTGAAGTAATCCTTCAAAGTCTTCGTCATTTAGAATCCTTTGTGACCCCTGTATGGTAAGAATTCGGTTAACTTTGCTGCCTGAAGATTTTACTTCACCGTCGATTAGACGGTGATTTTTCCGGATTATTAACCATAAGCAGCCATAAGAGATCTCGACTTCGAATCTCAAAAGGTCTCTGTTATGCGTTTGGTGCGTTTCGCCGCTTTGTTTGTTCTGCTCTTTGTTTCAGCGTGTGCTACTGGACCACGTCCTTCCACACATAACGGGCAGGCATTCGAAAAATCTCACGTCGCCTATCAACTTGATACGGGCGATGTGCTGCGCGTCACAGTCTATAATGACGCTCAATTGACCAACAGTTTTGGCATTGATGATGCTGGCTTTATATCGATGCCATTGGTGGGCCGGGTTTATGTACGTGGCAAAACAGTGAACCAAGCTAGCGCATTGATCACCTCCAGCTTGGCAAGCGGCTATCTTCGTGACCCCAATGTTGCTGTTGAAGTGGCGCAATATCGACCGTTCTATATCCAAGGCGAAGTTGCCAGTTCCGGGCAATTCCCATTTGTATTTGGCATGAGTGTGCGCGCAGCGATCAGCACGGCAGGCGGGTTCAGCGATGTTGCAACCAAAAACTCAGTGACGATATACCGCAAAGCGACCACAGGAACGACTAAACTTCGCGCGAAGATGGATGATTTGGTTCAGCCGGGTGATACTATTGTTGTGCATGAGCGCTGGCTCTAAACACCTAATAAGTAGGATCAAGTAAAATGGGTAAACCTTTGCGCGTTCTACAGGTATTGCGAGCGCCAGTTGGCGGGTTGTTTCGCCATGTTTGTGATCTTTCTACTTTTCTGGACAACGACGGCCACGAAGTTGGATTGGTCGTTGATGCGCTCTCTTATGATGCTGAAACATCCTCAAAACTGGATCAAATCTCCAAACACCTAAAGCTTGGCATTCATCCAATTGCTATTCCCCGTCTTTTTGGGCCTCAGGACCTTGTTGCCCCCTTTCAGATAAAGAAACTGATTGGTCAGCTCGGAATTGATGTTGTCCATGGTCATGGTGCAAAAGGTGGGTTTCACGCGCGTTTGGCGGCTTGGGGAAACCCAAATGTAAAAAAGATCTATACGCCACATGGTGGGGCGCTGCATTTTTCCAAATCATCCCCGGCGGGCCGTATTTTTCATACGCTTGAAAAACAACTTGTGCCGCAAAGTGACCGGATCATTTTCGAAAGCGAATATGCCGCCTCTACCTATCGTCATCAAATTGGCGAGGTTGGTGCAAAGGGAACGGTTGTACACAATGGACTTGCAGAAGCCGAATTCTCAAAAATTGACACCAACTGCGAGTTTGATTTTGTTTTTGTTGGTGAACTCAGAGACTTAAAGGGCGTTGAATTTCTGCTAAGGGCCCTGCCCGATGTCACAACGCCCCAAGGCAATCCCGCTCGATTGCTATTGATTGGCGATGGACCACACCGGGAACAATTTGAACAATTGAGTATTGAACTCAACCTGCAGGATCGTGTCGAATTCGCTGGTGCACAACCCGCACGCAACGGATTTGCGCGTGCAAATATTGTTGTGGTCCCCTCGCTCAAAGAATCACTGCCCTATGTGGTAATGGAGGCCGTAGCGGCCGAAAAAAGCGTCATCACTACAGATGTTGGCGGCATTTCAGAGATTTTTGGACCAGAAAAAGCGCGACTGCTCCCCCCATCGGATTCAAAGGCGCTGTCGCGCACTATGCAGCAATATTTAGCAGGTGGTGAAGACTTGGCCGCGCACAATCAACGGCTACAAAATCACGTGCACTCTAGGTTCTCAATTGAGAAAATGGCAAGTAGAATCCTAGCGATATATTTGAATCAATAGCAAAATATTTACCATAGTGTTTCATTTGGCTTTCACGCCTTGAACCGTATTGTGTGTCTTGAAACAATATTGAATTCAGGAATAACGCCAAATGTATCGCATCGACCCCAAAGAAGTGGTGACCGAAATTGTGGGCGCACGCCAAAATGCTGTCGCTGCCAGTTCTTTGTCCAAGCGCGCAAAAGCAATAGCTTCGGCGCCGGTTGAAACTGCCATGTCCAGCAAGATCATTGTTGGAGTGGTTCAGCTCGTCGAACTGCTGTTCTTGGCAACAATCGGGATGATTGTATGTCTTGTTTATGTGCCCGAGCCATCTGTTTTGTACTATCTTGCCATGTCGATTGGTGCTTCAGGTGTTGCATTGTTCGGTCAGAACATCATTAAGAACCACTCGATTCAAAAGTATCGCACGACATTGCGTCAAATCGGGCGCGCATTGGCTGTGTGGAGCGCAACCATTCTGTTGGTGATTGCGTTCATCTTCTTGTTCAAACTCAGCGACTCGTTTTCACGTGTTTGGACTTTGGGCTGGCTGGTTATTGGTTCTGCCTTCTTGGTGTTTTATCGCATCGCGGTACGCAGCTTGATTATCCAGTGGACAGTTGCTGGACGTCTTAAGCGACGGACTGTGCTTGTTGGTGGTGGGCCAGATGCCGAACAACTCATTGAGAACATCACCAGCACGGCGACCAACGATATCGAATTGCTTGGCCTTTTTGATGATCGGGCAGACAAGCGCTCACCTGAACTGGTGGCGGACTGTCCCAAGCTTGGCAAAGTCGCCGACTTGGTTGAGTTTGCGCGGCTTACGCGCATTGATTTGGTTATTG